>SKLX01000050.1 GCA_007121375.1 Bacillota bacterium
CCCTGGGTAAATAAAACATAAATAGAATTATGCTAGTTTAGAAAGGTTTTCAGGCCTTTCTATTTTTTTTTATTATTTTTAAAGCGGCATCTAATAATTTTTTAATATCCTCTTTTTCTTCTTCCGTTAAAGGGCTGCCCTGATACATAACGGGTTTTTCAAAGATGTCTTTTATTTCTTGAGGGGGCGGAGAATAATTGATTTCCTTTTTGCAGTCTGTACGTCCCAGGAGATAATCTACAGGGACATCAAAAATATCTGCCAGTTTATTAATAATATCTTCATGAAGCCTGCGGTGTCCTCTTTCCAGGTCATATAAATGCTTGGTAGAAATGTGAAGGATTTCTGCTAATTTTCTGGCTGGTATTTTCCTTTGCTTCCTAAGCTCTCTTATCCTGTTCATGAAATAACTCCTCATTTAGCAAATAGCTGAATATTATTATAAAGGTATTGAGCAAAAAACACAAAGAGCAAATAGGTTAAAATTATCACAGTAAGAGCAATATGCCCCATGAGGGGGAGATGGTAAGCTAAGAGCAGATAATTTAAATTTACCAACATTGTAAATTAATAGCAATTTGCTTACAATTAGCTTAAGGAGGTAATCCTGATGGAGTTTACAAAAGTAGTAAAAAAATGTATGTCAAAAAAGGGGTTGAGGCCAAGGGACCTGGCCAGGGGAACGGGGTACAGTCAGCAATATATTTCCGACCTGTTATCAGGCAACAGGCGCTGGAATGAAACTACCATGAATAAAGCTTGCCAGTTCCTGAACATAAGAGTAAGATTTGAAAATGCTGAAGAAGGTAGTTTTTTAGACGAAAAGGAGAATACTTAAGGAGGAATTGAAATTGAGCGGATCAGGTAAAGCTTTAAAAATTGATAAAGAACAGGTATTGGCTGACATAATGGTTAATTTCGGGAAAACCCCCTTTATTGAAGTTAAAAGCCTTTTGGATTTAGTAATAAAAGGCCTGGAAAGAAAGGAAACACCTTTTATTATTGAATTAAACGGCAGGCTTTATCCAGACAAATGTTCGGGATGTAATAATACTTTTACTGCTAAAGCCTATACAAATAACGCATTACCGGACAAAATATTCTGCTCCCGGGAGTGTATTAACAGTTATTTTATAAAGCTAACCAGTGAGGTGACCGTGCTTTTTGTAAAATAAATTAAAAATTCTTAGCCTGGCCCTGGCGATGCTGGAGGAAAAATAATAAATAGCAAATTGTACACAATGAAAAAGGAAACATCCCTTTAATACTTCCCAAGGGGTGTTTCCTTTTCCTTAGCTACTTATTTAAGTTCTTTTTTGTAATGGTCTCCTATTGATTTAAGGAGTTCAAAGGATTTTTCAACGGTTAATTCCCTGTCTGCATTAACCAGGCAGCACCTGGCGGGGGCTAACCAGGATTGGGCCAGGATTTGCTGGCGGGTTATCCCTGCCTCTTCCAGGCTGTTCCAAACTTCCTCCAGTTTTTCAATCATGGTTTCCAGATTTTCTTTTTCATATTCTTCCGTAAGAGTTGGAGTTATCCCCCAGGAGATGATTCCTCCCTTATCTATAAAATCTTTGATTTCTTCCCGGTAACCAGAAAAGATCTGCCCCCAGGCTAAAATGTCTAAGGAAATAATATCAAGGTCCAGCTGAAGTAAAAAGGACCAGTCCGGGTTACCGCAAAGGTGTACTCCTTTAGGGCCGGGTAGTTTTTTCAGAAAATCCTGGTAATCTTTAAAAGCTTTATCACTGGTGTAACCGGTAAAGGCCATAAAAACCATCTGTAATCCCGGCTCATCAACCCATACAAAGGCTCCCTCATGCTTTTTTTTCATTTCATTATACTGGGCCTGGACTTTTTTGGCCACAAAGTCAAAAATAATGCCCCTCACTTCTTCGTGATATATCATGGATTTTTTATTTTGGTCAAGGATTTTTAACCCGTAACTAACGGGTCCAATACTTTGCCCCCGGATGTACTGGTAAGGGGATAAATCCAGGTCCAAAAACTTGTGAAAAAGAATAGAATAATCGGGGGACAGCCTGAAATATTCTTCCTTATCCCAGTTAGCCAGCAGCTGGTCAAATTCTTCATAGAACTTTTCCAGGGAAAACTTAATCTTTTTATTATCCGTGTCCAGGATAATCCCGGGGAAATGTTCAGAAAGCTGAGCATACATGTCTTCAAAGAAACTTACCCTGGGAAGCTGGGGCCAGTAGGGTATATCCAGGGAAAGAGAAAGCTCCAGGGCCCTTTCCACATCCTGGTGAGGCATAATTCCCATGGCAGTGGTCTGACAGTTTCCTTTTAAGTTAATGTAAACCACCTCCCTATGATACTTTACCTGTGAAGATGTGCTATAGTATTAATATATTATTTTTTTCTTGTATTTCCAAGTCTTTTTTCCAGGATTTAAATTAACTTAATATTATTTTTTTACATTATTTTTTGAGGTTATAAAACTTGACAGGGTAATTAAAAATCAACTATAATATTACTAACCAGCTAACTAATAAATTGAAAGAGGATGATTATAAATGTTTATAGGTAGTAAACTGGAATATGCTTTGAAGGTTTTAATAGAACTGGCTTGCCAGGAGAAGGAGGAGCTTATCCCTTCCAGGTCCATAGCCCAGGCTTGTGATATACCTCAAAATTATATTCCCCAGATAATTTCTGCCCTGTCAAAGAGGGGATGGATTGAATCAAGCAGGGGTCCCAGCGGAGGGATCAGGCTTTCCACTTCTTCCCATGAAATAACAGTTAAAGATGTGGTAGAAGCCCTGGATAACAGGTTAATAGTTAAAGAATGTCTTTTTTCTCATAAGCTCTGTCAACAGAGTCAATCATGTCCCCTTTTCCCCCTTTGGAATAAAATTCAGGATAGGGTTACAGAGGTTATAGAAGATACAACAATTGCTGATTTGGCCAGGGATAAGGCCCGGTTAGAAAAAGAAACAATAAAATAGTTAAAATTATCATTTTACTTTAAAATAAGCCGTTAAATATATTTAGATTAGCCTTTTTTTATAGTATAATTAGACTTAAGTGTTCATATGGATTTTAAAACTTCAGGAGGGTCGATTTGGAAAACTTTAAGCTGGAAAAAAGAGGACAGGTTAGTTGTTTTTCTATACCTTCCTTTGGACACAAGGATGTTTATCATGGGTTTTCCACCCGGTTAAATAAACAGGAGAATTTTGTAGAAATTCTTGGGCTAAAAGAACCCCTCTATTATTTAAATCAGGTACATGGTAATGAGGTTATAGTAGTGGAGGATCAATTATCCCGGGAAAAGAATAAGGTAAGCTCCCTTCCTGGTGATGGGCTGGTAACCTCTTTAAGGGAGGTAACCCTTATAATGTTTTCCGCTGACTGTCCAATTTTATTTTTTTTCGATACCGAAAAAGAAGTTGTGGGTCTTGCCCATGCAGGATGGAAGGGAACAGTAAGGGGAATAGGTATGGAGATGGTAAAAACCATGGAAGAGTTTTTTAACAGCCAAAGTAAAGACATTTTAGTCGGAATCAGCCCTGCCATAGGTTCTTGCTGCTACGAAGTAGGAGAGGAAGTAATTGAAAAATTGTCTGGTATTTTGGAGAACTGGTCTTTGACCTGTTACCCAAATTCTCAAGGGAAGTGGATGCTGAACTTAAAAGAAGCTAATACAAGTTTGTTAGAAAAGGCCGGTATCAGGCGGGATAATATAACCCTCAGCACCCATTGTACATGCTGTAATCCTTCTTTGTTTTATTCCTACCGCAGGTCCCGGGGGGAAAAAGGCAGGATGATTTCTTTTATTGGGTTAAGAAGGGATTAAAATTTAAAATACACAGCGGTGTAAATTATGAGAAAGAACAATTTTCATTTAATAAAAGGAAAGAAAAAGGAAAAAGATAGCAGAGTTGAAAAGCTTAAAAGAGCTGCAGTTTGGTTTCTTGCTGTTATTCTTTTTTTGTTTATTTTTCGCCACCTCTTTACCTGGGGTTATTCACGGGTTGCTTCTTATTTTGTGAATACTTATATTGTGGAAGAGAGAATGATTGACAATAAATTCTCCAGGGAAGGTTTAATAGTAAGGGAGGAAAAGTTGATTGCCGCTCCCTGGGAGGGATATCTGTTGTGGGCTGTGGAAGATGGGGAGAGGATAGGCGCAGGTAAAGTGGTAGCTGAAATAGTAGAAGAAGTATCTTCAGAAACAGTTGAAGAAGAGGAGGAGTTAAGGGAAGCTTCTAATTCCCATGAAACATTAGATCCCCTGGAAGTCGAAAATAAGACAGGGGTAATGGTTGATAATATAAGGGAAAATGTGGTAAAGGGTAACATGATTACAGCCAGAGATTATTACCAGGAGTTAAAGTATTTTTCCCAGGAAGTAATGGTCAGGAAAAACTTTAGCAGTGGGAAAAGCAAAATAGTGACTCCCTTTTCAGGAATTGCAGTTTTCCAAACGGACGGCCTGGAAGATTTATTAACTCCCGATAACGTTAATTTTTTAAGTTATGAACAAATGCAGGATTTTGAGCCAAAAATAAGGAAAATAAATTCAGGAGAAAGGGTAAGGCAGGGAGCGCCTCTGGTAAAAATTGTAGACAATTATTCCTGGTATTTTTCCGTATATGTAAATTCTTCTCAAGCAGATAAAATTAGAGATAAGGGCAGGATGCAATTGAGTTTTGACTTTGCTCCCGGGGAAGAGGTTACAGCCAGGTTATATGACGTAGATGAAGATGAGGACAATAAATACCTGGTTACTTTTATTATTACCCAACACCTGGAAGGTTTTTATCTGCATCGTCAGGTGAAAGCAGATATAATATATGATAGTTCCCGGGGCATAACTATACCCTCCAGCGCCCTGGTATATAAAGATGGTGAACCGGGGGTTTATTCTGTGGAAAAGGCCATGGTAAAGTTTCGACCCATTGAAGTTGTGTCTTCTTTTGAAGAAGAGCTATTGGTGGAAGGGTTATCAACGGGAAGGTTAATTATAACTAACCCCGGATTTTTTAAAGAAGGGCTTTATATTTCCGGCCTGGGTCAGGACAGATGACAGTAAGGTATTAAAGGGAGGGGGTTAGATGGAAGACCTTTCTAAAAACATAAAAATAATTAATGAACGAATAACTAAAGCCCTGGAGAGGTCGGGTCGATCAGGAGAGAAAATTACCTTGATCGGGGTAACAAAATATATTTCACCCTACCTTATTAAAAAAGCTTTTGACCAGGGATTAAGACATTTTGGGGAGAATAAAGTTCAGGAAGCAATTCCTAAGCTGGAGGAGTTACCCGGTGATTTGTACTGGCACTTTATCGGTCATCTCCAGAGCAATAAAGTGAAATATGTTTTTCCCAGGTTTTATCTAATTCATTCCCTGGATAGAATTTCCCTGGCCAAAGAGATTAACAAAAGAGCACAGGAAAGGGGAAAAGGAGCCAGGGTTTTGGTACAGGTTAATGTGGCTGAAGAAAAAAGTAAATATGGTCTTTCGGTACATGATACAAAGGACTTTATAGGAAAAATTGCTAAAGAATATCCTTATATTAAAATTAAAGGTTTGATGACTATGGCTCCTTATGTTGAAGATCCTGAAGAAGTAAGACCTGTCTTTAAGAGGTTGAGGGAGTTATCTGACAGTATTAATATAGATGGTGTAGAACTTAAGGAGTTGTCTATGGGCATGACCAATGATTTTGAGGTGGCTGTGGAGGA
>SKLX01000096.1 GCA_007121375.1 Bacillota bacterium
CCGGATTTTTTTAATTCCTATTTTTTATTACTTTTTTATTATTACTGGAGAAAGGGGTTTGTCTTCTTTTCCCTGGCCACAGTGCTTACAGGGCCGTGGCCGGGATAAACCTTGATATCATCTCCCAGGGGAAGGATTTTTTCCTTGATAGAGCTTATAATCTGCTGGTAGTCTCCCCCGGGCAGGTCTGTCCTGCCAATGGAACCGGCAAAAAGAGTATCCCCAGTGAAAACAACCTGGTCCCCATGGAGGCTGATGCCTCCCCGAGTATGTCCCGGGGTATGTATAACTTTAAGGGTAATATTTCCAAAAGTAATGGTGTCCCCCTCCTCCAGGAGCCTTTCGGGAGGAGAAAGAAGGAGTTCTCCTCCCACATACATGGAAAGGTTTTCCTGAGAGTTGCTGAAAAGGGGAGCATCCTCCTTATGTATTAAAATGTCTGCGTTGGTAGCCTTTTTTACTGGTTCATTGGCTCCTACATGGTCCACATGGCCGTGGGTATTAATAATATATTTTACTTTCAAATTGTTTTCTTCCAGCACCGCCAATATGGTATCGGGTTCCGCCCCCGGGTCTATAACTACCGCCTCCGAAGTATCCTGGCAACCTACTATGTAACAGTTGGACATGAGGTTGCCCACTTCCATTTTTTTAATTAACATAATGCACCTCCGGTCAAATATTTAGATATATTTTCTTATTATATCATATCTTAAGATTTTTTTGCTCCAAAAAGACGGAGAAGGGTCCTTTTATTGGCAGAAAGGTTTTCCGACTGGCCCCCCCTGGTCTGGTTTCTCATCCACTGTTTGGCAGCCCGGGAATTAACCTTGTCCCGGGGGAAGGAGCAGTTTAGGGGCTCCTGCCGGTTATTACTTTGGTTTTTGGGGGTTTTATCTTCTGGCATGGGGTTCCTCCTTTAAAAATTGTAAAAGGCGATAAAAGGTTGGTTGGTACGGGGGTTTATATTCCTTCCCCTTGTCCCTCGCCCCACCTACTGCGGGGCTCCCTATGGTCAACCGGCCTTTCGCCCTCACGGCTTCGGCCGGTTGAAACAGTCGGTCCAGGAATATAAGCCCCCGTACCAACTCCACCATTCATATAACCTATTTACCCAATCTAGCAAAACTCTTAAATCCTATTTAAGACTCACACGCCCTGATAATTACAATAAAAGAATAAAACCTGCCTAATAAGAGCCTGCAAAACAAGGTTGGTCCCGTATAAAACATTTTTTGTCAGCGGTGGTAGGGTTCGCCCCGGATTATTTTGAAGGCCCGGTAGATTTGTTCCAGTAAAATAAGACGCATAAGCTGGTGGGGAAAGGTCAGGGGGGAAAAGGACAGAACCAGGTCTGCCTCTTTTTTTATGCTATCAGGAAGGCCCAGGGTGCCGCCGATGATAAAGTTTATTTTCCTCTGGCCTTCCCGGGTCAGTTTTTCCAGGCGCCGGGCCAGGCCTTCCGAGGAAAAAAGGGTGCCCTCTAGGGCCAGGGCCACCGTATATGCCTCCGGATCTATTTTTTTTAAAATCCTTTCCCCTTCCTTTTTCTTTATAATTTCCTCTTCAGAAGGGGAAAGGCCCTGGGAAATTTTTTCGTCGGGGATTTCTATAATTTCCACCCGGGCATAAGCCTGGAGACGCTTTAGATATTCTGCCATACCCTCCTGGAGGTACTTTTCTTTAATCCTGCCCACCCCAATTATTTTAATGCCCATGGAGCTAATTTTCCGGCTGTTCCGGCATTTCTTCAAAAGTTACATTAAAGGACAGTTCTTCCTCCTGGCGCAGGACCACCAGGGATACTTCTTCCCCGATTTCATGGTCTTCAATAACTTCCCTTAACCTGTCAAAGGTGTCAATTTCTTCTCCTCCCAGCTCTATAATTATATCTCCCCCTTGAAGGCCTGCCCGTTCTGCAGGTCCCCCGGAGACAACCTCCTCTACCAAAAGACCCTGGGTAACGGGAAGCTCAAAGCGCTGGGCTACTTCCTGGTCTATTTCCATTATCATTACCCCTATCCAGGGGCGGATAATCCTACCGTGTTCAATTAATTCCTGGATAATCTTTTCCACTTCATTGCTGGGTATGGCAAAACCCATCCCTTCCACACCGGGGATATTAATCTTGGCCGTGTTTATCCCGATTACTTCACCAATGGCGTTGATGAGGGGTCCACCGCTGTTACCCTGGTTAATGGCCGCATCCGTCTGGACGAAGGAAAAGTCCTGTTCACCGATTCTAATAGACCTTTCCAGGGCACTTATAACCCCTACTGTTACCGACTGCTGAAATTCCAGGCCCAGGGGATTCCCAATGGCTATGGCCAGCTCACCTACCTGGAGACGGTCCGAGTCGCCAAAGCTGGCTGCAGGGAGGTCTGTTTTATCAATTTTCAGCACCGCCAGATCCGTTCCCGGGTCCTGGCCCACTACCCGGGCATCTATTTCCTCCCCTGTGCCCAGGGTTACAATGAGCTCTTCGGCCTGGGAGATGACATGATAGTTGGTGGCAATATAGCCCTGGGAGTTAATTATAACTCCCGAACCGCTGGCCCTTTCCTGGAGCCGCTGCTGTCCCTGGTAAAAATCATATGTCCTTATCATGTTTGTTACCCCTACTACGGCAGGAGTTACCTGACCAGCGGCCTCAACCACCGCCGTGTTTTGAAACTCATGGTAGTCTTCTACGGAGGGAGGAACCTCTTCCCTTATGGGAGGCTGGTCATTATTGACGGGAGGTCTCTCCTCCCTCATCTCCAGGACATAAGGCAAAAAGAAAGAAACCATTATTCCCCCGATAACAGCGCCCACCAGGGCCATTAGTATATAGGAGAAAAACCCCCCTCCCCTGGGCTTTTGTTCAAAATCCTTAAAGTGATCCATATCCTCACCATCCTTAATAAGTTATAAGAATAATTATACCAGAACTACCTTAATAATGTAAATTAAGCAACTGTTAAGGTTTTAGTCCCTCTGCAGGTGACAGGTATCATTAAAAAACTTTAAAGATTTCCTTCCCTGGGAATTAATCTCCACCAGGCTCAAAGATGCATGGGCAAAGCGGAAAGGCCAGGGGCCTTTCCGGTCCATTTGAAAAAATCCAACCAGAAAAGCATTTAAAAATCGTCCGTGGCTTACCAGCAAAACCCGGTCCTCCAGGTGGTTTTCCAAAAGATAATCAATGGTATGATCAATACGCCTCCAGAATTCCTCCCGGGGTTCCTGCTGGGGTATGAAGGTATGCTGAAGATCTTTTTCCAGGCGGGAGGCCAGGCGGGGATGTTTTTCTACAATTTCTGGCCAACAAAGGCCTTCAATTATCCCCCAGGAGAACTCCTTTAAAAAAGAGCAGGACTGGACCTTTATTCCCCTTGTCCCCACAATTATACCGGCCGTTTTAAAAGCCCGCTGGAGCGGGCTGCAGTAAACTACATCAAATTCCTGGCCGTCCAGGCGACCAGCTGTTTTTAATGCTTCTTCCTCTCCAAAGGAGGAAAGGGGATAATCCCTTTGACCTTGAAAGCGACCTTCCCTGTTGGCCTCTGTCTGGCCGTGGCGCACCAGAATAAGTTCCAACTACATCCATCCTTTCCGAATTATTAACGGGATACTGCTTCCTGTTCATTACTACAGGTAATTCTTTTAATACCGGCTCCCATCTGGTTTAATTTTTCCTCTATATTCTCGTATCCCCTGTCAATATGGTCAATGCCGCTTATAATGCTTTCCCCATCGGCAATAAGGGCAGCAATCATGAGGGCTGCTCCGGCCCTTAAATCCATAGCCTTTACGGGAGCACTGGTCAGGCTGTTGCCTCCCTCAATTATGGCAGACCTTCCCTCCAGCATAATATTGGCTCCCATTCGCTTTATTTCGTCTACATGTTTAAAACGACCTTCGAAAACATTTTCCGTCACAATACTGGTTCCCCTGGCCTTAATCAGCAGGGGCATGATGGGAGCCTGGAGGTCCGTAGGAAAGCCGGGATAGGGATAAGTCTTAATGTTGGTAGGTTGAGGATGGGGACATCCCTTGACCCTTATCCAGTCCTCCCCTACTTCCAGGTTTGCATTCACTTCCCTAAGTTTGGCTATAACGGCATCCAGGTGCTTGGGGATTACCTCCCGGACCAGAACTTCTCCATTGGTGCCGGCGGCGGCCAGTATGTAAGTGCCCGCCTCAATGCGGTCTGGGATAACCATATGGCTCGTTCCCGTAAGTTCCTTAACCCCGTAAATTTTAATGACGTCGGTACCTGCTCCTACCACTTCGGCTCCCATGGAATTTAAAAAATTGGCCAGATCAACGATTTCAGGCTCTTTTGCTGCATTTTCAATGATAGTCTTTCCTTTAGCCTTAACGGCCGCCAGCATAATATTTATAGTGGCTCCTACAGTGACCACATCCAGGTATATTTCAGCACCCTTTAATTCTTCTGCCTTGAGGGTAACCATCCCGTCCTTAACTTTTACCCGGGCCCCCAAAGCTGTAAGTCCTTTTATATGCTGGTCTATGGGGCGGGGCCCTAAAATGCATCCCCCGGGCAGGGGAACTACCGCCTTCCCCAGTCGACTCAGCAGGCTTCCCAATAGATAATAGGACGCCCGCAGTTTTTTTACCAGGTAATAGGGGGCCTGCCACTGGAATAAATTATGGGGATATATGGTGAGGCTGCCAGGACCGTTTTTTTCAACCCGGGCCCCTAAATACATTAACAGTTCCGCCAGGGTTTGAATATCACTTATATCGGGTAAGTTTTCTATAGTTACCCGGGAACCCGCCATAAGGGCAGCGGGTAATAGTGCCACTGATGAATTCTTGGAGCCGCTAATCACAACTTCTCCTTTTAGATTGACGCCTCCCTTGATCGAAAATTTTTCCATTTTTGGCCTCCTGCTGCAAAAACTTCAGTTGAATTTTATAAATATTTCTGATTATTTCTGATTTGGTATTTACTTCGGCAAAAGGTTACATATACCTGCTTTATTAATGATTTTTAATATTCTACATTTCCTTCCAGTTCTCCCGTATAGGCATTAATAAAATATATTCCCTGGCCAGCTATTTTAATACGCCAAACGGGTACTAAATCCCATTTTTGTGCATCCAGGGCTTCGGTATAATAACCTATCTTTACGGAATTTATTTCCTTCTTTTCTGAAAAGGGCCCCAACCTTTCCGACAGCCTGATAAGGGCAGAAGCGGCAGAAATGGTGTTAATGTCCTCTCCGCTGAACTCCTGAGGATCAAGCCAGTATTTCACAATTTTTTCTACTCCTCCTGGAACAACGTAAACCCGGATACAACCCCCGTACAGGGCCTGGTTGATAAAAACCTGGTTGAATATAATCATGTAGCGATCATTTTCCAGCTGGATAATGTCTTCCACCCGGGCATCGGGTGGGAAAAGGCCCCGGCTTTCTAAAAATTCCTGGGCCTGGAGCAGGGCTTCCCCCTCCCCCAACTCTTCCTCCCAAGGAGATGATTCCAGTTCCTGGGTAAATTCAAACTTCCCTTTGTTCCAGAGGCGGAGCTCTTTATTATCCTGGCGGTAAACCAGGGGGTTTACTCCATGACTTTCTACAGGAGCCAGGTCTTCTTCCTGGTCAAAAAAATTATTTAGTAGATAGTTTTCATCTATTGGGTTGCTTTCCACGGTGAGGAGGGGCATATAAAATATCTGGCGAGGAGGGGAAGCTTTCA
>SKLX01000218.1 GCA_007121375.1 Bacillota bacterium
CCGTAAATAAATTTTGAACCGTCGTTAAATTTGATTACGTCCAGCTGACAGTTATGTTCTTGAGGGCACTGAGCCTTGCAGTTTTTCTTTTCAACTTCATATTTATTCAAGTGGTCCAGGCCATCCAAAGTTTTTGTAGGCTGTTTACTTTCAACATGAAATGTCCTGGCCATTAGGGCTGCCCCCAGGGCCCCTGTTAACTCGGGGTAGGGCGGTATAAATACTTCTTTATCGCACTCGCCAGCAAAGGCAGCAGCCAGGGCATGATTCTTGGCAGTTGCCCCGGTAAAGACCAGTTTGCCCTCAATTGACCTGCTTTCTACAGTTTTGCTCAGGTAATTTCGGGCTGAAGAATAGGCCAGGCTAACCAGCTGTTCTTCCAGGGGCAGCCCGCGGGAAGCCGCAGAAACCAGGGTCGACTGGGAAAGAAGGGTGCAGGTGTTTCCCAGGTCGATGGCGTAGTCTGCCTGAAAAGCTTTATTTGAAAATTCTTCTTTTATTTTAACCCCCAGTAATTCTGCCAGATTTTCAAGAAATGTCCCAGTTCCGGCAGCACACACCGGGTTCATATTGTAGTCAAAGAGAAGGCCGTCTTTTATCTGGACAAATTTTGAATCCTCGCCTCCGATTTCAATAATAGAAAGGGTATCCTCCCCGTCAAAGAGGGATTTTACTCCTTCAGCCTGGCAAGTAATTTCATCAACGGCACTCTCGGCATTTAGAATTTTTTGGGCCAGGAAACGCCCCGAACCGGTAGTACACGCCACAATGGGCGGCTTTTCCTTTAGATAATCCCCGTACTCCTCTTCAACCCTCTTCACCAGCTCCAGTACCTGTAGGGCGGGGCGTCCAGAGGTTGGCAGGTAAACTCCACCTATAAAACGTCCCTCATTATCCAGTAGAGTACACTTGGTGGATACGGAACCGCAGTCCACTCCCAGGTAGAGGGTGGAAAGGTCGTAAGATTCTTCAGAATCAGATTCCTTACCGTAAAATACCTTGTCCGGGTTAAGGGGGGGTAGGGGATTTTCCGGAACATATTTTTCTACAACCAGTTCATCCAGGTTTAAATCAGATAAGGGTATTTCTACACCCTTTTGAGCTGCCCCCAGGGCATTAATAAATTCGTGATCAGGAGGCACCTCTATTTCAACCCCCCGCTCCTGGCAGTACTCCTTAAGATACTTGAAAATAGCCTTGTTGTTGGCTACTCCACCAATTATAACCAGGGTGCCGGGACCATTAATCCTGCTTTGGGCAACACCTGTAACCACCAGATCCACAAGGGCTTTTGCTAAACCAGCAGCCACAGCCCTTTGTGAAGCTCCTTCATTAATAGCATGAGTCATATCAGATTTGGCAAAAACAGCACAACGGCCCGATATCTTTACAGACGAGCTGGCTTCTACAGCCACTTCCGCTAACTCCCGGTCATTATAGCCCATCCGGGTAGCCTGCTGGTACCAGAAGGATCCACTTCCGGCAGCACACTGACCATTTTGGTTAAAAAAAGTAACTGCTCCATTGTTGTCAAGTTCCAGGTAATACATGTTTTCATGTCCCAGGGAAAGTACGGTTTCAGGGTTAATTGACCGAAAAGCCAACCCTGACTGCAATGCTTCTATTTCCAGGATAGGGCTGATTCCAATTTCTTCGGCCACCAGCCGGGAGTTATTGCCGGTAAGGGCAAAGCTTACTTCAGTAGTATTAACCTTGCTTAACAAAAAATTGAGACATTCCCTGGAAGCTACAACAGGATTACCGGCGGCAGGACGATAAATCTTTTCTTGCTGGTCACCGTCAATCAGCATCCCTTTTACGGAATAAACGCCAATATCAAGCCCAATCTGGGGTGTGGTTTTTCTTTCTTTTGACAAGGATTTAATGATTGCTCACCTCTTAAAATATAATTATATGTTCAAAATAGTTGTTATTATAATAACTTCACCTTAATATAACATAACATGTGAAGTATCTAAAAAACCTTTTATATTATACCATTTTCTTCATCGCCTTTCCATAAATCAGAATATTTTACTTTACATTTTTCAATACTTCTCCTTAAAAGATTCAAATGATTTTTCAACTGTGTTAGAATACCATTATATTACTACTAAGAAGGAGTTTTTTAAAAAAATGAAGTCAAGGGATTTACCTGTAAAGAAGGGACAGGACTTTAAAATTAATATAGAAGATTTGAACCACCGGGGAGAAGGAGTGGGCCGTATTAATGATTACGTGGTTTTTATTCCAGGGGGTGTTCCTGGCGATGAAATTTCCGTCAAAATTACCTCCACCCGAAAGAACTTTGGCAGGGGGGTCATACAAAAAGTATTAAAGGAATCCTCTACCAGGGTTAAAGCCCCCTGCCCTTATTACCCCGAATGCGGCGGTTGCCAGCTGCAGCATGTAAATTATCATGAACAGTTAAACCATAAAACCCGTCTGGTTAAGGAAACCCTGGGGCGTTTGGGAAATATTTCCCCTGATATTGTAAAAAACATCCTGGGGATGGATAACCCCTGGCATTACCGGAATAAGGCCCAGTTTCAGGTTTTTCCCCAGGGAAAAAGAACCGCCTTGGGCTTTTTTGCTTCCGGCAGCCATAAACCGGTGGATATTGATAGCTGTCTTTTACAACAAAAGGAGATTAACAAAGCCCTTCAGGCAGTAAAAAGAGTTATTTATAACCTGGAAATTCCTCCTTACAACCGGAAAACGAGCAAGGGTATACTAAGGCAGGTGATTATCAAAACAAGCAGTTTTACCGGAGAAATAATGATAGTGCTGGTTACTAAAGGGAAAAAACTTCCCTCCCGAAAAAAAATTGAATCTGGCCTTAGAAAAAATATACCCAAACTGGTCTCTCTGGTCCAAAATATCAATAACCACCGGGTAAAAGAAACCATGGGCCCCGAAGATATTCTTCTTTACGGTAAACCTTATATCGAAGAAAGGATTGGAAACCTGGATTTTATTATTTCACCCCAGGCCTTTTTCCAGGTAAATCCTTTACAAACCCATGTTCTTTCTGGGCTGGTTTTAAAAATGGCCCGGTTGAGGGGTACAGAAAAAGTTATGGACCTTTATTGTGGCACAGGTTCCCTGGGCCTTTTTGCCTCCTCCCAGGCGGCCAGGGTTTATGGTATTGAATCCAACCCCTCGGCCCTGGAGGATGCCCGGGCTAACACCCGTCTGAATAAAATAAATAATGTAAAACTCTATCAGGGAAAAGTAGAAGACATAATGCCTCATCTAACCCGTCGAGGAGTTAAGCCTGATGTTGTTATTTTAGATCCTCCCCGGCAGGGTTGTGACCGCCATCTTATTGAGCATATCCTAAGAACTGACCCCCCCAAGGTTATTTATATTTCCTGCAATCCTTCAACCCTGGCCCGGGACCTGGCTATCCTGACCGAATCCGGGTACCAAGGAGTTAATGTCCAGCCCCTGGACATGTTTCCCCAAACCAGCCATGTGGAATGTGTGGCTTACGTAAGGAAAAAGACATGTTCATGAATTATAAGTTTAATTATACATTTATGTTATAATCGGGATGATATAAATATATAGATATGGAGGATTTTTTAAATGGCTGAACTGGATTTAATTGCCACCACCACCTTTGGATTAGAAGCTGTAGCCAAAAGGGAGCTCCTCAGCCTGGGATACAATGATTTAAATGTCTCCGATGGCAGAATTACCTTCAAGGCTGACCTGGAGGGCATCCCCCGGGCTAACCTGTGGCTCAGGTCAGCAGACCGAGTCCTGCTGCAATTGGGGGAATTTAAAGCCTTAACTTTCGAAGAACTATTTGAAAAAACCAGGGCCCTGCCCTGGGACCAGTGGATCACCAAAAAGGGAAAATTTACGGTTAATGGTAAATCTGTCAAGTCAAAGCTTTACAGTGTGCCCGACTGCCAGGCCATTGTTAAAAAAGCTGTGGTGGAAAAACTCAAGGAAAAATACCAGGTGGAATGGTTTGAGGAATCGGGTCCTGATTTTACTATCCAGGTAGCCCTCCACAAGGACATGGCCACCCTAACCATTGATACCAGCGGGCCGGGTTTACACAAAAGGGGCTACCGGCAGACCGGAGGAGAAGCACCCTTAAAGGAAACCCTGGCTTCCGCCATGGTGCAGTTGAGTTTCTGGAATAAAGACCGGCTATTACTGGACCCTTTTTGCGGTTCCGCGACCATCCCCATCGAAGCCGCCCTCATTGGAAGAAATATTGCCCCGGGGCTGAACAGGAATTTCGCTTCAGAAGAATGGCCTGTACCGGGTAAAGATATATGGAAAAAAGAAAGGGTTAAAGCCTTTCATGCTATAGACCATGATACTCCCATTAGAATTATAGCTTCGGATATAGATGAAAAAGCCATAAAAACAGCAAAAGAAAATGCTTTGCAAGCCGGAGTTGACGATTGTATAGAATTTTATGTCAAGCCTTTTTCCCAGGTTCAACTAAAGGAAAAGTATGTAGTTGTGGTGACAAATCCTCCCTACGGGGAGAGGATGGGCAGTATAAAGGAAATAAATAATTTATACAAGGAAATGGGCAGGATTTTTAAAAAAGAACCTACCTGGTCTATTTATGTCCTTACTCCTGAAGAAAAATTTGAACAACTTTATGGAGCCAAGGCCCATCGCAGGAGGAAACTCTACAGTGGAGATATCAAGGTTGATTATTACCAGTTCTATGGTGAACGTCCACCTGGAAAATAAAAATTTTCATGTCAAGGGGGTACCCTGGGTGAAATTAATAGTAAATGCCGATGACTTTGGATATAACAGGGGCGTAAACAGGGGAGTTATAACTGCTTTTAACAAAGGAATTGTAACCAGCACTACTATCATGGTAAATGGAGACTGTTTTGAAGAAGCTGTTGACCTTGTAAACATATGCCAAAATAAACTGGGTGTAGGCCTTCATGTAAATATGACCCGAGGAAAACCTGTTTCCTCCCCTTCTAAGGTCCCTTCTCTATTAGATAACCAGGGAGTTTTCTGGCAGATAGATACCCTTTATCAAAAAAAACTGGTAAAGGAGGAAGTCAGGGAGGAAATCACTTCTCAGGTGAAAAAACTAAAGGATTATGGTATTAAACCTACCCACATGGATGCCCACCATCACCTCCAGTACCACCCTTTGATTTTGGAGGTTTTAATGGAAACAGCCCTTGATTTCAAGCTCCCTCTTCGAAATGTGGGGGAAGAAACAAAAAACCTCTTTGGGGAAAATAACATTCCTACTCCCGATTATTTTATTTCCAGTTTTTTTGGAGAAGGTGCCACGGAGGATAATCTTATTTCCATGTTGAAAGAACTTACGGATAATAAGGGGATATTTATAGTCGAAGTCATGACCCATCCGGGATACAGGGAGGGTTTTAACAACTGGAGTTCATACCGGGAAGATCGGGAAAGGGAGCTGGACATATTATGTTCCCCTTCACTAAAGGATTTTATCAGGAAAGAAGGAATAAGCCTGGTTAACTACCGTTACCTTCAGGAGTATAAGTCAGGTCCTTAACCATAACAATCCATTGCCCCTGGGTGTCTTCCGTTATTCCCGCCTCCTGAAAGTTCATTTTTTCGTACAATCTCTTACCGGCTTTGTTTTCTGGTCTAACTTCCAGTTTTATTTCCGGAACTCCCAGAGATTGAAGGTACAAAAAC
>SKLX01000187.1 GCA_007121375.1 Bacillota bacterium
AGTTAACCCCTCCCTTATGGCCTGTTTTCTTTGCCAGTTCTACTCCTTCGTAACAGGCTGCAGGAGCAGGTATTTTCTTTAAAAAGATCATCTGGTACAGGGAAAGCCTTAAAATATTTTTTATGATGGGATCAATTTTAGAAATTTTCCTTCCCGCCGTTTTTTCAATATACCAGTCCAGGGTTAACAGGTATCTTATCACTCCATAACTTATTTCCGTTACCAGGGCTCTATCTCGATCACCAAGGTTGGTTTTCTGGAGTTGTCCCTTTAAGGCCAGATCCAGGTAAGCTCCTTTTATATCTACCTCCCAGAGGACATTAAGGGCTGCTTCCCTGGCCTTTATATTTTTAGACATACATTTTTTACCTCCGTTGAATCTTCAAATTGAGGGCCGTTAATCCTTAACCAGACAACATAACCCGGGAAGCTCTCCTGGTCTGAACAAAAAACTCCCTGGGTTTTAAAGGAACAGGAAGACCTAAAATGCCCAGGGCGGCCCTGGGTTTATATTTTACTCCCATAATCTGCAGATTCTGTACCTCTAGGGAGGTCGTGATAAATTTTTGAAATAATTTACCGGTAACAGGCCCAATAATCTGGGCCAAAAACACGGCTACTAAAACATTCAGGAGGGTAAACATTCCCGTTTGCCACAAAAGAATCAAAAAAATAACTGATGCCATAAAATTAGCCGCTAAAATGCTGGTTCCACAACGGTCATGAATGGCCATCCAGTATTCTCCCCTGCGGAGCCGGTCCAGTCCCTCCAGGGCAGCTTTTTCCAGGTGATAGGGATCAACAGCCCCCTGTATAACAAAACCTTTTTCGTTAGCCAGGCCCGCCAGGCCCTGGTAACCATATTTTCTTTCTAATACATTTATAGTAGCATGTTCCAGGGCATGATTTGCCCTTAAAACTTTATTAAAAGCAATTTTTATCAGTTGAAAGGGAGCAGAAATAATATTTAAAAGAGAATAAAAAGTAAAATGAAAAGGTAAAATTATTAAGCTTATTAACAGAAAAATTATTACAAACCACACAAAAAGAGCCAGAATTATCCACATTTTATATTGTCACCTCAAAAAAAATTTGATACCTTCCTCAACCGTTTTAGTATCTGCCCGGGTATTATAACAGGGGCCATGGGGACGCTCATTGGATATACCCAGAACAGGTAGGGGGCTGGCTTCCAAAATGCCACTGCTTAAATCCCTTTCACAGGCCACGGCTATTATAGCCCTGGGCCTTAAACTTTTAATCATCTCCCGGGCCAGGGTTCCTCCTGTTACAACTTTTACCTTAATTCCATACCTGTCAGCCAGTTCTATAAAACGACTTATGGTGCACTTACCACATTTTTGACAGTTTTCAACCTTTGAAGTTATACGGTAAGGGCAGTTTCCCGACTGTAAGCAGTGGGGCAGGAGTAACAGCAGTTCAGAAGGTTCTACCTTGATACTGCGAATTCTTACCAGGTGATTATTTAGCTCTATAAAAGAGCGTTGAATTTTATCCTGGGTAATTTTAAACACCTTACCCAGCTGAATAACAAAGGGATAAAGAAAATTTACCGTAATTCTAACTATTTTTTGCCAGGTAGGATAAAGGGGAATATTAAAAAGGGTAAGGAAAATTCCACATAAGCCCGCAAAAGCTAGGAGAGCTATCCCTATAAAAAAAACTACCAGTATTACAAAAATAATCTGGTTAAAAAAAGTTCTCTGATTAAAGGTCAGGTTCCACAGGTAATACACAAAAGAAGATATAATGACCAGGGTGACCAGGAGTAAACTTAAAAAGGTTCTTTTTTTAGTTTCTATATTCATACTAGCGGCCCTCCAGCACCTCACCAGCGCCAATGTCTTTTCCCCTGATAAATTCTCCTGCTCTCATTCTTCTTCCACCGGAAACCTGAACATCTGTAATCAGGAGAGCCCCTTTTCCTGTGCCCACTAAAATTCCTTCCTGATCAACTTTAACTATTTCCCCAGGATTATAAAGGCCTTCCTGGTCCACTATTCGAGAACTCCATATTTTTAACCTTTTGTTTTTCCAAAAAGTATAAGCTCCCGGCCAGGGGTTCATTCCCCTGATTTTATTAAAAATTTCAGCTGCCGATTTTTCCCAATCAATTAACTCTTCTTCCCTTTTTAGGGGAGGGGCATAAGAAGCCTTTTCCTCCTCCTGGGACCGGGAAGGAGCCTTTCCTTCTATTACCAATTCCAGGGTCTTTACCAGCAGCTTAGAACCCTTCTCCGCTAAACGGTCATGAAGGGTCCCCACCGTATCATTATCGTCTATTTTCGTTTCCTCTTGTAAAATGATATCACCCGTATCCATTCCTTCCTCCATATACATGGTTGTTACTCCTGTAATCTCTTCACCATTCATAATAGCCCGGTGCACAGGTGCAGCGCCCCGGTACCGGGGTAACAGGGAAGCATGAACATTTATACAACCTGAAGGAGGAATCTTTAAAATATCCGGGGGAAGTATCTTACCATAAGCAACTACTACTATTATATCGGGTTTTAAGCTTTTCAGCCGGGCCGAAAAATTAGAGTCAAGGCTGGTTGGCTGTAATACTTTAAGGCCGTGCTTTAAAGCCTCTCCCTTAACGGGAGAAACTTTTATTTTGCCTCCCCGACCCCGGGGACGATCAGGTTGAGTAACCACTGCCTTTAATTGATAATTTTCTTCAAGTAAGGCCTTTAATGATGGGAGGGCAAATTCAGGAGTTCCCATAAAAATTAGATTAACTTCACTTTTCATAACTATTCACACCTGTTTTATATCCTTTGTTTTAAGTATTTTAACACTTCAAAGTAGGTAAATCAATTATCCTCTTCTAGAAACCGCACTGCCCTGTCAACTAACAAATTCCCCTCCAGGTGATCAATTTCATGTTGCAAAACCCTGGCCAACAATCCATTGGCCTCCAGCTTAATCTTTTCCCCTTCCCGGTTAAAGGCTTCTACCACCACCCGGGTTGCCCGGGGAACCTCCCCCAGTATACCGGGAAAACTCAAGCATCCTTCTATTTCTACTTCCTTCCCTTCCTGATCAATTATTTCAGGGTTAATCAATTCTAACAGGTTTCCATCCTGTATATCTATAACTACCAGGCGTTTAGGGACTCCAATTTGATTGGCAGCCAGGCCAATGCCCTCCTTACTGTACATGGTTTCTGCCATATCTTCCAATATATTTATGATATTAGGCGTTATTTCTTTAACCTGGCTGGCTTTTTCCTTTAAAATTTCATCATTTCCTTTTCTTATCATTCTGATAGCCATTGTCTCTCACCCCTCCATTAAAGCATGTTTACTGGATTGACATCCATAATAACTCTTACATCTTTACCCTTAAACTCTTTATTAATTACATCCAGTATTTTCTCTCCCCTGCTGCATATCCCTTCTAAATCATCAGTCTTTATTACCAGGTGCCAGCGGAACTTATCCTTTATCCGGCTTAAAGGACAGGGGCCAGGCCCTAAAACTTCTCCCTTAAAATCTGGTAGTTCCATCTCTAACTCGTTTTCAAACCTGACTGCTATTTTGGACAAAAGCTCTTCCTCCCTTCCGGAAAAAAGGACCCTTACTAAAAAGGAAAAGGGAGGATATTGAAAATCTTTTCTGAGGGATATTTCCTCCTGATAAAAACTAAGGTAATCGTGCTTTATAACATTTTCAATACTGTAATGATCAGGGGTAAAAGTCTGTACCAGAACTCTTCCCCCCAGGGAGCTGCGACCCGTTCTGCCTGCTACCTGGGTTAATAGCTGAAAGGTCCTTTCACCTCCCCTAAAATCCGGAAAATTTAAAGATGTGTCTGCCAGTATTACCCCCACCAGAGTAACCCGGGGGAAATCAAACCCTTTTGCTACCATCTGAGTTCCTATAAGAATATCGGCTTTACCCTTCTTAAAGGCTTTAAAAATATCCTGATGGGATTTTTTCCCCCGGGTAGTATCCATATCCATACGCAGTACCCGGGCACCAGGAAACAATTTTTTTACTTCCCTTTCCACCCTCTGGGTTCCTAATCCCATAAAACGCATGAAGTATCCCTGGCAGTTGGGGCAAACCCGGGGAACTTTTCCCTCAAACTGGCAATAATGACATTTTAAAAGGTCATCGCTTATGTGATAAGTTAAAGTAATGCTGCAGTTGGGACAGCGAATAACATGACCACATTCTTTACAAAGGGTAAAAGAGGCAAAGCCCCTGCGGTTTAAGAATAGTATCGCCTGCTGTTTCTTCTCCAGGCATTCTTTTATACCCCAGTATAGCTCTCTACTGAAAAGATTCTTGTTGCCCTGGGCGGCTTCTTCCTTTAAATCTATTATTTTTACGGAAGGAAGGGGCCTTTCTTCTACTCTGCTGTCCATGGTAACTAATATATTATTTCCTTCCCGGGCCTGGTAATAAGATTCAACAGATGGAGTTGCGCTTCCCAAAATAAGGGAGCAGTTGTTTACCATGCTTCTCCTCCTGGCCACCTCCCGGGCATCATAACGGGGGCTTTCTCCCTGTTTATAAGTGGTTTCATGCTCTTCATCTATTATAATGATTCCCAGCTTAGAAAAGGGGGCAAACACAGCTGAACGGGGGCCTACCACTATCTTCACTTCACCCTCAAGTATTTTGCACCACTGATCATATCTCTCCCCCTGGGAAAGCTGGCTGTGGAGTACCGTTACCAGGGGACCAAACCTTCCCCTGAACCAGGCTATCATCTGGGGGGTTAAAGATATTTCCGGAACCATAACCAGGGCTTCCTGACCCTTATTAATAACTTCCTCAATGGCCTGGAGATAAACCTCCGTTTTCCCGCTGCCTGTTACTCCGTGAAGAAGTACAGAGGGAGGACTTCCTCCTTTCCCTCCCTGAAGGGAATTTTTAATAATTTTTAACGCTTTGTCCTGCTCTTGATTTAAAAATAAAGGTTTAGAAACACCGTATAATTTTTCATCAAAAGGCTCCCTGCTCACCCTTTCCCGGCTAATTTCTACCAGGTCTTTATTCTTTAAGGCGTTTACCGTTTGGTGACTGGCCCCGGATATTTTTAGTAATTCCTTCAAAGCCATTTGTTTTTTCCCCAGCAATATATTCAATATTTCCATCTGCCGGGGAGCTTTCCCCTGCATTTCTTCCATAGAGGAAAGAATCTCTTCCCTGGTTCCTTTAAGATTTACGTATTTAACTTCTTTTGCCTTTATTTTAGCATAAAAGGAAGGGAGTATGGCCCTTAATACTTCCCCCAGGGGACAGATGTAATAAGATGAAATCCAGTAGGCTAGTTCTAAAAGTTCTTCCGTCATTAAAGGAAAGGAATCAATAACCTGGATTATTTCCTTTACCTCTTTTACCTGGGGGACTTCATCAAAACCCGTTACAAAACCCGTTATTTTTCTTCCTCCAAAAGGAACTAACACCCGCATTCCCTTTTTAAGAATAGATTTTTTGTCCCCGGGGACCAGGTAATGAAAATACCTGCTGCTGACTTCCCGAGAGGGAAGGTCAACTACTACTCGAGCGTATTTTTCCTCCATATCATCTTCCTTCCTGCAGCCCACCGGTATTATAATTTCCTCCAAGGAAATCTTTAATATTGCATCCTTTTAATAT
>SKLX01000198.1 GCA_007121375.1 Bacillota bacterium
AAGGAAGTAGTATATACGGAAGACATTAAGGACTGTAAATCTTTTGTGGTAACCAGGGAAAAGATTTATTATTCTCCCATTGCCCCTTCAACCTTAAAAAAGAGAGTAGAAAAATTCAGGTAGGCTGTTGCCCGTCAAAGTATAGGAGGTTTTTAAAATGGAGAATAAAAAGGATAAAGGCCAGTATGATGTCCAGCAAATTCAGGTTTTGGAAGGCCTGGAGGCTGTGCGTAAGCGCCCGGGGATGTACATTGGATCTACCGGAAAAAGAGGCCTTCACCACCTGGTATTTGAAGTGGTGGATAACAGCATAGACGAGGCGGTAGCCGGTTACTGCAAGGAGATTGAAGTTGTCATTAATCCCGGAAACACTATTACTGTAACCGATGACGGCAGGGGAATTCCCGTAAGGACCCATCCCAAGGTAAACCTTCCTGCCGTAGAAGTAGTTTTAACCCTTCTCCATGCGGGAGGTAAATTTGGAGGAGAAGGTTACAAGGTGGCGGGAGGTCTTCACGGGGTTGGCCTTTCTGTGGTTAATGCCCTTTCAAAATGGCTGGAAATCCAGGTGAAAAGGGACGGAGGATTATACATCCAGCGTTATGAAAAGGGAAAAGCCGTTACCAAACTGGAGAAAACGGGAAGTACCGAAGAAAGTGGAACCAGTATTAGCTTTTTCCCCGATGATGAAATATTTGACGAAGTTAAATTTGACTTTGATATTCTTTCCCAGAGGATCAGGGAACTAGCCTTTTTAAATAAGGGAACTAAGATTACTTTAAGGGACGAAAGGAAGGATAAGAAGGAGGAGGTTTACCAGTATGACGGGGGTATTAAATCCTTTGTGGAATATTTGAATAAAGGAAAGGATATTATCCACAAGGAGCCCCTTTACTTTCAAAAGTCTGTAAAAAATTATGAACTGGAAGTATCCCTCCAGTACCATACCGGTTATACGGAAACCCTCTACTCCTTTGCCAATAATATTAACACCTATGAAGGAGGCTCCCACGAACAGGGTTTTAAAACCTCCCTGACCCGCCTGATTAATGATTATGCCCGAAAGTACAACTTCCTTAAAGAAGGAGAGTCCAATCTTTCGGGGGAAGATATACGGGAAGGCCTCACGGCCATTATCAGCATAAAGCTCCAGGATCCCCAGTTTGAAGGTCAGACCAAGACCAAGCTGGGTAATGCAGTAGTGAGGAGCATTGTAGATTCTTTTGTCTATGAAAATTTGGGCCATTACCTGGAGGAGCACCCGGGAACGGGCAAAAAGATAATAGGAAAAGCTCTTCAAGCCAGCAGGGCCAGGGAGGCAGCCCGTAAGGCCCGGGAGCTGACCAGGAGAAAGAATGCCCTGGAGGTTTCCAATCTTCCCGGAAAACTGGCGGACTGTTCTGCCCGGGATCCTTCCATCTCGGAACTTTACCTGGTGGAGGGGGACTCGGCCGGGGGTTCTGCCAAGCAGGGAAGGGACAGGCGATTCCAGGCCATATTACCTTTAAGGGGTAAAATTATAAATGTAGAAAAGGCTCGCATTGATAAAATTCTGGCCAACGAGGAAATAAGGGCTATTATTACGGCCATGGGCACGGGAATAGGAGATGAATTTGATCTGTCCAAGGCCCGTTACCACAAGATAATAATAATGACCGATGCCGATGTGGACGGTTCCCATATCCGTATTCTCCTTTTAACCTTTTTCTACCGTTATATGAAGCCTTTAATTGAGGCAGGTTACATTTATATTGCCCAGCCCCCCCTTTATAAGCTTAAGAAAAATAAAGAGGAAATTTATTTTTACAGTGACCGTCAGCTGAATAAGTTTTTAAAGGAAGATGGTAGCAACGGTTACAGTTACCAGAGATACAAGGGTCTGGGGGAAATGAATCCCAATCAGTTATGGGAAACCACCATGAACCCGGAATCCAGAACCATTTTACAAGTAAGC
Organism: Bacillota bacterium; assembly: GCA_007121375.1. GTDB lineage: Bacteria > Bacillota > Dethiobacteria > SKNC01 > SKNC01 > SKLX01. The sequence goes on from SKLX01000198.1 coordinate 1,955, forward strand.
CTTACGGATGCTATTAAAGCGGACAACATGTTTTCCATCCTCATGGGGGATAAAGTGGAACCCCGCAGGCAGTTTATTGAAGAACATGCCCAATCGGTGAGAAACCTGGACATTTAAGGATCTTAAGGAGGTCCAGCTGTGAATAGAATTAAATTAACGGCGATTTTAATTTTTATAATTATAATTACCGCCTTCCTACCCTGGGGATGCAAAGAGGCGCCAGTGGAAAAAAAGGACCTGGAAATGCGATGGGGCATACCCCAGGACTTTGAAGGCTTTGAGGAACTGGAAAGGTCTCCCCAGGGAGAAGTGGTGGAGATGGAGACGGAAGATATAATGGAAGTAACCTGGCAGGTAGGAGAAAGTTATATCCTTCCCATGAGTGCAACTTCAAGAAAAGAGCTGGAGGGGGTCAGGTATTACGGTCACGGCATACCTGCTTCTTTGCAACTGGAGTGGATGAACCCCCGGGAAGGAAAATGGTATCCCCTGGAGGAAATTCCTTCGGAGCTGATCAGGACAGATATAAGGGAAGAGGCCGGGACCCTTTCCATTTTCTTTGGCCCTCCCCAGGGGGCAGATTTTGAGGAAGGTATGATCCGGGGCATCTGGTTCCGGGTAACTCCTACCCGGGAAGAAGAATTTACCTTTTTTATTTACGGTTACCTGGAGGAGGAAAAAAGGGAGGACCCTGCCCTTATAACCCCTGTGTCCAATATGCTTTCCATAAGGGGAAGGGTAGAGTAACTGGTCTCTAAGGAAAGGAGACTTCCTTTGCAAAGACATTTTAAATATATTTTACCTCTGTTTACAGCCCTTTTACTTGTTTTTAGTTTTCCCCGCTGGGACCAGGGTTACCTGGCCTGGGCAGCCCTGCTGCCCTTGTTTTTTTTCTGTCGCCAGGAAATTACCTGGAAGGAAAGCCTGGGGGGAGGACTTTTAGGCGGCCTGGTCTTTTTTATTTTTGTGTCCGCCTATCTGGTTTATTCCCTGGATTTTTTCTTTCCCCGCTATATTGGAATCCTGGTTGTTTTTATAATTGCCTTGTATTCTGCCCTTTTTTTTGCTGTTTTTTCCCTGGGGCTTTTTTTCTTATTAAGGCAGCCTTCCAAGCTGGTTTTAATTTTTGGCAGTTCCTCCCTGTGGGTAGTACTGGAATATTTAAGGGCTTACGGGGATTTTGGCCATACGGGAGGTTTTTTGGGGTACAGCCAGAGCATTTACCCCCTGGTTTTAGAGATAACTGCCCTTTACGGTTACTGGGGCCTTCCTTTTCTCATGGTCATGTTCCAGGGAATAATTTATCTTCTTATAAGATACCCCATGGGATTGGAAAGGGATAAGGGGCAAGAAGGGGGGGGAGGAAAAAGAAAGGTGTTTTCCTTGGGTCTACCCATTATTATTTTCATCCTGCTCCTGGGGACAGGCCTTTTGCTACCTTCTACCTTCCCCCAGGAAAAGAGAGAGGATCCCTTAAGGGTGGCTTTGATCCAGGGAAACATCCCCCACGAAAGGAAAGTGGATGCCAGTTATGCCTGGGAAAACTTCACCCATTACCTGGGACTTTCTACAAAAGCACGGGAGCAGCACGGCTCCCTGGACCTAATAGTCTGGCCGGAACTGGTTTTGTCCAGGAATACGGCCCTGGTTTATCCCCAGTCCTACCACCAGGTTGCCCGAAAAGCCCGGGACCTGGAAACTCCTCTTTTAATAGGATCCTATTACCAGGATACCGAAAAAGGCCATGAATATAACTCCATTATTTTACAAAAACCAGGAGATTCTTTTAGGGATAACCAGCGCTATAACAAAATCCGCCTGGTCCCCTTTGCGGAGCACTTAGAAGTTCCCGGGTTTATAGAAAGGATTTTTGATTTAAGGGTAGCCATAGGGGTCTACAGCCCGGGGGAAGAGGTTAAGGTTTTTAATCTGGGGGATATTGTTTTTGGAGGAATAATTTGCTTTGAGTCCTATTTTCCCCGTCCTGCCCTGGATATGGTTAGAATGGGCGGGGAACATATTTTCATTCTTACCAACAATGCCCTGTTCCTGGATAGTAACGGCCTGGAACAGCATGCCCGGGCAGCGGCGGTAAGGGCTGCAGAAATGGGTACCGGCTTTACCCAGGTGGCCAACACCGGTTACACCATTAGTTTTAATTACCGGGGGGAAGAAGTTTTAAGCATGCCCACCTGGGTAGAGGGGACAAGCCTTTTAGAAACGGATTTTAGCCGGCGAAATACCCTTTACCGTCAGTGGGGTGACTATTTTGTTTATCTTTGTGCCCTGGGCCTCCTGGCGGTAGGAGTGCATTTTTTCCAGAAATATGAGAAATAATTGGGTATAGTAATGTACATTTTAGCCCAGGAATGGTATAATAATATAATGGTGTTTTGTACCATCTTTTAAATGAGGATTAGAATTTTATGGTTTGCAGGGAAGGAAGGGTTTTATTATGAGTGAACTGATGGGTGGGAAAGTAGTTGATATTAATATTCAGGAGGAAGTAAAGAATTCCTTCATGGATTATGCCATGAGCGTAATTGTCAGCCGGGCCCTCCCCGATGTTAAGGATGGCCTGAAACCGGTGCACCGGAGAATTTTGTATGCCATGCATGAACTGGGGTTGACCAATGATAAACCCCACCGGAAGTCTGCCCGGGTGGTAGGGGAAGTTTTAGGTAAGTACCATCCCCACGGTGACCTGGCTGTTTACGAAGCCATGGTCCGATTGGCCCAGGATTTTTCCAGCCGTTACCCCCTGGTGGACGGACACGGGAACTTCGGAAGTGTGGATGGAGATTCGCCAGCAGCTATGAGGTATACGGAAGTCAGGATGGCCAGGATTACCGAGTATATGCTCCAGGACATAAAAAAGGAAACGGTGGACTACCGCCCCAACTTTGATGACAGCATGGAAGAGCCCGTGGTGCTCCCTTCCCGTTTCCCCAACCTGCTGGTTAACGGTTCCTCAGGTATTGCCGTGGGTATGGCTACCAATATCCCTCCCCACAACCTGGGAGAGGTAATAGACGGCCTGGTGGCTTTAATAGATAATCCCGATTATGAAAACAGTGATTTGCAAAGGTATATCAAGGGACCTGATTTTCCCACGGGAGGAGAAATCATAGGCAAAAGTGGTATAGATGAGGCTTTCCGGACGGGCCGGGGGATAGTAAGGGTCCGGGGGAAGACCTCCATAGAGAAGATAAAGGGAGACAAAAACCGTATAACCGTTACGGAACTTCCCTACCAGGTTAACAAGGCCCGGCTGGTGGAAAAGATAGCGGAACTGGTCAGGGATAAAAAAATAGAGGGCATAACAGATTTAAGGGATGAGTCAGACCGAACGGGGATGCGTGTAATTATTGATTTAAAAAAGGATATAAACCCCCATATATTATTAAACAAGCTTTTGAAATTTACCCAGCTGGAGCAGACCTTTGGCGTGATTATGCTGGCCCTGGTGGAGGGACAGCCCCGGGTATTAACCCTGCGGGAGATGCTCCAGGAGTACCTGAACCACCAAAAGGAGGTTATTACCCGCAGGACCCGTTATGATCTGGCCCGGGCCGAGGAAAGGGCCCACATCCTGGAGGGGTTGAGAATTGCCCTGCAAAATCTGGATGCGGTAATAAAACTTATCCGGGGCTCCAAAACGGTAAATGAAGCCCGCC
>SKLX01000184.1 GCA_007121375.1 Bacillota bacterium
AATCGGCAGGGGCTCCTTCATCAAAGAGCTTCTTTATATATTTAGGCACCCGGTCATCTCTGGGTTCATAATAGGGGGAGTCAAAAAAAACCCTTTTATCTTCCAAAACTTTTAAAAGTTTACTCTGCAGGTTTAAGTCCATTTCTGCAATTTCATCGATAAAAAGGATCCCTCCATGAGAATCAGTTACCAGTCCCGGCTTGGGCTCCGGTATACCTACATCTACCAGGTCCCTGCGAGCACCCTGGTAAATGGGATCATGAACGGAACCCAGGAGGGGGTTGGTGGCTTCCCGGGGATCCCAGCGAAGGGTTGTGCCATCTACTTCTACAAAGGGAGCTTCTTCCTGGAAGGGGGTATGGGGAAGGTTCTTGGCCGCCTCCAGGGCCAGGCGGGCTGCTGTAGTTTTGCCTACCCCCGGGGGACCGTAAAGGATGATATGCTGGGGATAGGGAGCTGCTACCTTGGCTAAAAGGGAACGGACCGCCCTTTCCTGGCCTACAATTTCCTCCAGGGAAGAAGGCCGGAGTACTTCCATTATGGAACGGGATAGCTTTATTCTATCCTTTTTCTCCAAAAGGGCAAACTTCTTTAAAGTTTGGGCATTCTCCAGGCCATGTGTATCCTGAAGAATTTCTTTTTTTATGTCAAGGATATATTCTTCGTGCTTTTCCTGCATTTTCTGATTCATTCTTTTTTCCAGGGAATCCTCTACAGCCTTGCGGGCCAAAAGATCCGACAGTTTTTCCTCTACTTCCTGGAGGGCTTCCTCCATTTCTTCTTCCTCGGGAGGATCCTTCAGGGTTGGATCCTCTAAAATAATTTTCTTTAACCCAAGGATTCTTTCCCCAACGACTTCCGAACGAAGAAGGTTCAGAGAATCCAGCTTGGAAGCCTTTAACACCAGCTTATCCTTACCCATTATGTCTCCCAGAATACCGTAGATGGCAGAAACTTTCTTTTTTAGTTCCCCACTTTCCGAAACCCAATCCTGGAAGTTTTTCCTCAGGAATTCTTGCTCTTCAGGTCTTTCATTTTTCATGCTGTTTACCTCCCAGAGTTATGTTAGATCTGCTGTTGTTTCCCCTTCTATTCTTCCTGGACGGTTACCTTAAGTTCTGCAGAAAGTTCCGGGTGAAGTTTAACTTGAATATTAAAGGTTCCCAATCCCCGGATGGGGTCGGGAAGATCAATCTTACGCCGGTCAATTTTAATGCCTTCCCCTTCCAGGGCTCCGGCTATATCTTTGCTGGTAATGGAACCAAAAAGCTTCCCTCCGGATCCTACCTTAGCCTGGAGGGTTATTTCCTTTTGATCTAATTTCTCCGCCAGGGCTTTCATTTTTTCATACTCTTCTTTTTCTTTCCGCTCCAGCACTTTCTGCTGATTTTCCAGGTCCCTTAAGGCATTAGGAGTTGCTTCTATAGCAAATCCCTTAGGAATAAGGTAATTACGGGCATACCCATTGGCTACCTCTTTTACCTCGCCCCGCTCTCCCAGATTGCTTACATCCTTTTGCAGGATTATTTTCATGGTAATCATTACCTCCTTTTCTCTGTTAACATTAAAAATATTCGCTAGGCCAGGGGGAATATCCTGCCCTAAATAAATGTCGCTTCTTGTTATTTTTTGTTTAACTTTGTCATTGGAAAAAATTAAGAGGGTCCTTTGAAAAAGACCCTCTCCAGCTGCAAAGAACCAACCTTTAACCCTGATGGTCCTTGCCTATTCTATACTATAAGGAAGAAGTGCCAGGTTCCTGGCCCTCTTAATAGCGGTGGTAAGCTGCCTCTGGTGACTGGCACAGTTACCGGTAATGCGCCGGGGAAGTATTTTTCCCCTCTCTGAAAGAAACCTCTTAAGCTTCTCTACAGATTTATAATCAATATATTCCACTTTTTCAGCACAAAAGCTGCATACTTTTTTTCTTCTGCGGCCTCTATCTCTTCTCATAATATACCTCCCTCTGGTTAGTCTGCCCGGGATTAGAAGGGCACATCATCTTCAGTGACTTCTTCCCCTCCAAAGTCTTCAAAAACTCCGGAACCGGTGTCCCGGGATTCACCCCGGTCTAAAAACTGGACATTGCTGGCCACAACTTCCGATATAGTTCTCCTCTGACCTTCAGAGGTCTCATAATTTCTGACCTGAAGCCTTCCTTCCACTGCCACCAGGCGGCCCTTTCCCAGGTAGTTAGCACAATTTTCCGCCTGCTTTCTCCAGGTAACAATTCTGATAAAGTCTGCTTCACGCTCTCCCTGCTGGTTGGTAAAAGGACGGTTTACAGCCAGGGTGAAAGTGGTAATGGCCACTCCTCCCGAAGCGGTATACCTGAGCTCGGGATCCCTGGTTAACCTTCCTACCAGCGCAACCACATTTATCATTAATACAGCACCACCTTTAGTTTATTTTTCTTCAAGAACTATCTGGTAGCGCAAAACACCTTCGGCAATGTTAAAGGCTTTTTCCAGTTTGCTGCTGGTTTCTTTGGGGGCAGTGTAATTCATAACCACATAATGGCCTTCCCTCAACTTGTCTATTTCATAGGCCAGCTTCCTTTTTCCCCATTTATCAAGATTGGTTACTTCTCCCCCATCCATAGTAATCCTTTCCTGAACCTTTTCAATAAACTGGTCCACCTGCTCATCTTCATACTGGGGATGCAGGACAAACATGGTTTCATAATTCTTCATTGCTTCACCTCCCTTCGGACTAAACGGCCCCGCTGAAAGCGGAGCAGGGAATACCAGATAAAATCATATCATAAAGAAATTGCCGAAGCAAGCGCTCCTGAATATTTTTCTGAGGTTTAATTATTAAAGGTTAAATCTAAATTGAATAACATCTCCTTCCTGAACTTCATAGTCCCGGCCTTCCAGCCTGATCAAGCCCAGTTCTCTGGCCCGGGGAAAGGAACCGGCCTCTTCCAGCTTAGCAAAGGGTATTACTTCTGCCCGGATAAAACCCTGCTCCATGTCTGTATGAATTTTGCCCGCTGCTTTGACAGCCCTGGTACCCCGGGGTATGGTCCAGGCCCTGGTTTCCTCTCCTTTGGCGGTGAAAAAGGTAATCAGGTTCAACAGGCGAAAGCTGGAGCTAATAAGGGTGTTTAGGCTATCACCCCGCCAGGAGAGCTCCTCCAGGTACTCCTTCCTTTCGGGGGGAGTCAATTCCTGAAGATCCTTTTCCAGGCGGACGGAAATAAGTAATACTTCCCTTCTTTCTTCACCTAAAGCCCTCTGAATTTTTTCCTTTAAAGCCCGGGCCTCCTCTTCTTCTATATCTTCATCTATATTAAGGACGTAGATAACAGGCTTGTCTGTGAGAAGAAATAGCTCTTCCATAATACCTTTATATTCATCCCTTTTGGGGAAATTTCGGGCCATCCCACCCTGGTTCAGGTGCTCCTCCAGTTTTTCCAGGAAGGACAGCTCTTCCTGGTACTTTTCCCGGTCTGCCTTCATCATTTTAGCGGCCTTTTCCCTTCGCTTTTGAAGGGTTTCCAAATCAGCCATGATAAGTTCATAGTTCACTATCTGGAGGTCCTCAACCGGGTCCCACCTTCCCTTAACATGGGCAACATTAGAATCTTGAAACCCCCTCAGGATCTGTACCAGGGCATCTACTTCCCTGATATGGGCCAGGAACTGGTTGCCCAATCCCTCTCCCCGGCTGGCTCCCTGGACCAGCCCGGCCACATCTACATACTGGATATAAGCGGGAGTTACTTTTTCTGCTCCTGCTATCTCCCCCAGCTTATTCAGGCGTTCATCGGGAAGGGGGACAATGCCTATATTGGGGTCAATGGTACAAAAAGGATAATTGGCCGCCTCCACTTCCTGGGAGGTCAGGGCATTGAACAATGTTGACTTGCCAACATTGGGGAGCCCAATAATACCTAGCTTGAGTGACAAAAATAATCAACCTCCTTGCACAATCTTTTTCACCCCTTTTTCAAACTTGGAACGGGGGATCATTATGCTTCTGCCGCATTTGGTACATTTTATACGAAAATCCATACCAATACGGATGATTTCCCACTGGTTGTTACCGCAGGGGTGAGGTTTTCTCATTTCTACAATTTGACCTACCTGGTAATCGGCCATAATATTAACATGAGAACCTCCTTTCCTGTGAAAGATAAATGAAAAGCACGTCGGGGGAACTGCTGTTCGTGCACTTATTTTACTATTATATTCCTTCTCTGTCAACCTCCTTCCATTAATCCCTTTTTCTGCTTTTTACTATTTCTTTTCAGTATCTTCCCCCTCTTCCTTTCTATGGTAGACAACCCGGCGGGGATAGGGGATTTCAATCCCCTCCCGGTCAAATCTTTCTTTTATAGCTTTCCTTAATTCCCTCGCCACCTTCCACTGAAGCATGGGCTCCGTGTAAGCCACTACCCTGAAGGTAATTCCCGAGTCATCCAGGTTCTGGACCCCCAATACCATGGGACCTTGTTTAATTTCCGGATCCTGTTCTTGCCATTCCAGGGCCAGCTGCTCCAGGACTTCCTGGACCTGCTGCAGATTCTCTTCATAGGCCACATCCACATCTACCAGGGCCCTCATAAAACCCTTGCTGTGATTGGTCACTATTTCAATTTTGCCGTTGGGCAAAATATGTTCTTCCCCGGAAAAGTCCTTAAGCCGGGTGGTGCGCAGGCCTATGTCCTTAACAATACCCGTATAATCCCCCGTAGTCACGTAATCCTCTACGGTAAATTGACCTTCAATGATAATGAAAAGGCCGGTGATAATGTCCCGGACCAGGTTTTGGGCTCCAAAACCTATGGCCAGGCCTAAAATACCTGCACTGGCCAGGATGGGGGTATAGTCAATCCCCAGGACTTCCAGGAGCATAATAATTAATATAAAGGCAATAAGGTAGCGGGAAATACTTTTAGTTAAAGTATTAACGGTTTTAGCTTTATTGGGATCAACATATAATTTGCCTTCCCTTTCCCGAAGCAAAACTCTATCAATAAAGGTATAGGCCAGGCGCAGGACAATGTAACCCAAAAGAAGTATTAATATTATTTTAGCCAGGGTACCCAGAAAGGGGATAATTGAAATATGGGACAAAAAATCCTCCTGGATCATTTGCAAAATTTCTACCATCTCTATTCGTTCCTTCCTAATTATTTTAACTGTAAATGCTCTGCCTAAAATAACAGCGCCGACTCCTGAGTTAAGGGCCGGCGCCGGGCTAAAAGATTTACTTTTTAAGATTATCCAGGGCTTTGGTGACGTCGGAAAAGACCATCTCCATGTCCTGGTTGCCATCAATATTGATGAGAATACCCTGTTTGGAGTAATAATCAATGAGGGGGCTGGTTTGGGAGTGATATACTTCCAGCCTTTCTTTAGCCGTTTCCACGGTATCATCATCCCGTTGATAGAGCTCGCCGCCGCAGTGGTCGCAAACATTTCTTACCTGAGGAGGCTTAAACTTGACATGGAAACTGGCGCCACAAGACTTACACATCCTTCTGCCCGTAAGACGATCAATCAGCTCCTCGTCGGGAACATCGATGTTAATAACTCCGTCAATTTTTAT
>SKLX01000105.1 GCA_007121375.1 Bacillota bacterium
AACAGGCAGAAGATATATATAGTAAAATAGTAAAGGAAAAGCCTGGCAAAAGATTATATATAAATTTAAGGGAACTTGAAAATTATCACGAAGCTCTCCAGTTAAGAGTCATCAGAAAGGGCTTGAAAAGCTTGAGGGGGGACCTGAAAACCATAGAAGCCAAGCACCTGGAAGGAATTTTGAAGCTGGCCCGGGAAAAAGGAGGGCACAGCAGTCTAACTTTGCCCCGGGGAATAAGGGCTGTAAGGAGCTATAATTTTTTAGAAATAAAGTCAGATTTAAAAGAAAAAGAGGTCAAAGAAGGGGAAACTTTATCCTTGAAAGAGGGGGTGCCCCTTAATATTCCGGGCAAAACCTATGTTTTCCAGCTGGGTCTGGTGATTGAAGGAAAAAGGGAAAAGCGAGACAGACTACCCTGGCCTCCCGATCCCAAAAGGGAAGCTTATCTTGATTATGACCAGGTGAATTTACCCCTTTATCTAACCCTTCGCTGGCCCGGAGCCAGGTTTAGCCCTCTGGGAATGGGAGGTAGAAAAAAACTTAAAGATTTTTTCATGGATGAAAAGATTTCTTTAAAGGAACGGAGCCGGGTACCCCTCATAATAAGTGATGGGGATATCCTGTGGGTGGTTGGAAAAAGGATTGGCCACCCCTATAGAGTCACTGACAATACCCGGGAAGTCCTGGTTTTAAGGGTGTATCCTTTAGAGAAGGAAGAGGGGAGGAATGGTGAAAATGAGCCAGGAGTATCTGGAAATTTTAATAGACAGGGGAAAGATTCAACAAAAGGTCCAGGAAATGGCGGGACAGATTTCTGAAGAATACAGGGGACAGGAAGTTTTTCTAATTGGTGTTTTAAAGGGGGCAGTAGTTTTTTTAGCCGATTTAATGCGATTTTTGACTGTCCCCGTGGAAATTGACTTTATGGCGGTGTCCAGCTACGGAAAATCTACTGTTACTTCAGGGGTAGTCAGGATTTTAAAGGACTTGGAAACAAGCATTGAAAACAGGAATGTGATTATTGTGGAGGATATAGTGGATACCGGCCTTACTTTAAGCTATTTAATGGACAATTTGGAAACAAGGAAACCAGCTTCTTTAAAGATATGCACCCTTTTGGATAAGGTTGAATGCCGTCAGGTTGAGGTTACTCCCGATTACAGGGGGTTTATTATCCCGGACAAATTTGTGGTAGGTTATGGGTTGGATTGTGCTGAAAAGTATCGGAACATAGCGGATGTATGTGTTTTACATCGCTAGCCAGTTTCTTGTTTTTTAATATAAATTGTGGTAAAATGACATGGTGAGTATTTGTGGGCTTGAGAGGAGGTTTTTTGTTGAAGAAGTTTTTTCGACAGGCTACTTTTTATATTTTAATCTTGATGATTGTTATTGCCCTATTTCAAACCCTTAATATAACTGAGGAAGAGCCCGAAACAATGAAATATGGTGAGTTTATTGAGCTGATAGAAGGCGGCCAGGTTGCCTGGGTAGAAACTGAAGGAAATGAAATTTCAGGGGAACTGACTGATGGTACCTCTTTTCAACTTTTTAGACCGGAAGATGATGATTTAACCGCCAGGCTTTTAGAGCATAATGTTCCCTACGAACCCAAGCCTGAGCCTGAACCGGCTTTATGGACTACCCTTCTAACTTATCTATTACCCTTTTTAATATTGATAGGTATATTTTTCTTTTTTATGCAGCAGACTCAGGGAGGCGGAAGCAAAGTAATGAATTTCGGTAAAAGTAAAGCCCGTCTCTATGAAGGAGAAAAAAAGAGGGTTACTTTTGGTGCTGTAGCCGGGGCAGATGAGGAAAAAGAGGAACTGATTGAAATTGTAGATTTTCTAAAGGAACCTAAAAAGTTTATTGAATTAGGAGCACGGATTCCCAAGGGTGTCTTGCTGGTGGGATCGCCTGGGACGGGAAAAACCCTTCTTGGCCGGGCGGTTGCTGGAGAAGCAGGAGTACCTTTCTTTTCAATTAGCGGTTCAGATTTTGTTGAAATGTTTGTAGGAGTGGGTGCTTCCCGGGTCCGGGATCTTTTTGAGAATGCCAAGAAGAATTCTCCCTGTATAATTTTTATAGACGAAATTGATGCCGTGGGGCGTCAGAGGGGAGCCGGCCTGGGAGGAGGTCATGATGAAAGGGAGCAAACTTTAAACCAGCTTCTGGTAGAGATGGATGGTTTTGATGTTAATGAGGGTGTAATTGTTATGGCAGCTACCAACCGTCCTGATATTCTTGACCCTGCCTTGCTGCGGCCTGGAAGGTTTGACCGGCAGGTTGTGGTAAATATTCCCGATGTAAAGGGAAGGGAAGAGATATTGGGAGTTCATGCCCGGGGTAAGCCCCTTGAGGATGATGTAAATATGAAAGTTATTGCCCGTCGCACCCCAGGTTTTACCGGGGCCGATTTGGAAAATGTTATCAATGAAGCGGCTTTACTGGCGGGAAGAAAAAACAAGCATTTAGTTGGCATGGAAGAGTTGGAGCATGCTATTGACAGGGTAGTAGCAGGTACCGAGAAAAAGAGCAGGGTTATTAGCGATTTTGAGAAGAAGATTGTAGCTTATCATGAAGCAGGCCATGCCTTAGTAGGATATTTACTGCCCCACACGGATCCCATTCATAAAGTATCAATTATTCCCCGGGGTAAAGCAGGGGGATATACCATGATGCTTCCCGAAGAAGACCGTTATTACATGACCAAAACGGAGCTTTTGGAGAGAATTACTACCCTCCTGGCAGGAAGGGTTTCAGAAAAAATTATTTTAAAAGAAATTAGCACGGGAGCCCAAAATGACCTGGAAAGAACCACCAATATAGTACGCCAGATGATTATGGAATACGGTATGAGCGAGGAGCTGGGCCCCATAACCCTGGGTAGAAAACAGGGGCAGGTTTTCCTGGGAAGGGACCTGGCCAGGGACAGGGATTTCAGTGAAGAAATAGCTTCCTCTATAGACAGGGAAGTAAGGAACATTATTGATAAATGCTACCAGGAGGCAGAACAGCTGATAAGGGACAACATGGATAAAATGGAAGATTTGGCCCAGGCCTTGCTGGAAAAAGAAACCCTGGAAGCTGATGAAGTGGCAGCTATTATCGAAGGAAAAGAAGAAGAAGAGATTAAAAAGGAAAAAGAAGAAGCTTCGGAAGAAATTTCTGGTGAACAGGTCATGGGTATGGAAAAGGACCAGGAGAAAAATTCCAGCCCGAATACTTCAGACTTAAAAGGAAATCTGCAAACAGAAATAAGAATGCTTCCCTATCCCCGGAAAAAGGAAGAATAAAAAAAGAAGGTTTTATTACCTTCTTTTTTTTTATTCTTTTTTTAATAGTTTGAAATTAAAAAAAATTTTACAATTTAATTGGGCCGAGAAGGATTTGCCTCATAATTGTAGAATAATATAATTGGCAAATCTTAAAGAGAGTCAATCATATATAATACAATTATATAAAAGTGTACAAAAAGTACAGCTAAAATTTTATCATAAGAAGGAGGGGATACAGGAATAATTCAGGCAGGTTTTGTTTAGCAGATAGTTACAACTTGAACTATCTTAAAAAATTTTAAGGAGGTCATTAAATGCCTTTAGATCCAACCAAACATGCGGACTGGGAAATAGCGGAAGCCGCAGAGAAAACGATGAAAACGGTCTATCAACTCGGTGATGAGTTGGGACTGGAGAAGGAAGAGCTACTTCCTTACGGTCACTATGTGGCCAAGGTAGACTATAAGAAAGTACTAGATCGGTTAAAGGATAAGCCTGATGGTAAGTATATTGATGTTACAGCCATTACCCCCACTCCCCTGGGAGAAGGTAAATCTACTTCCCTGGTAGGACTGGTGCAGGGATTAGGTAAGCGGGGCAAAAACGTTATTGGTGCCATTCGGCAGCCCTCTGGTGGACCTACCATGAACGTTAAAGGTTCTGCTGCTGGTGGTGGATTAGCCCAGTGTATTCCTCTTACCGAATTCTCCCTGGGTCTTACCGGTGACATTAACGCCGTGATGAACTCTCACAACCTGGCCATGGTTGCTTGCACCTCCCGCATACAGCATGAGTTTAACTACAGTGATGCTTTCCTGGAGAAGCAAGGCCTCAAGAGGTTGAATATTGACCCCAGGAACGTGGAAATGAAGTGGATTATGGACTTTTGTGCCCAGGCACTTCGTAACATAATTATAGGTCTTGGTGGAAAGATGGACGGTTTCATGATGCACTCCGGATTTGCCATTGCTGTTTCTTCCGAGATCATGGCTATTCTTTCCGTAGCCAATGACCTGAAGGATATGAGGGAGCGCATGGCTAAGATTGTGGTAGCCTATGATAAGAAGGGTAATCCTGTAACCACAGGAGATCTGGATGTTGATGGTGCCATGACTGCCTGGATGGTGGAAGCCCTTAACCCCAACCTGATGCAGACCCTGGAAGGACAGCCCGTTTTCGTCCACGCCGGCCCCTTTGCTAACATTGCTATAGGGCAGAACTCAGTTGTTGCTGACCGGGTAGCCCTGAAGCTTGGTGACTACATATGCACCGAGTCCGGATTTGCTGCTGACATCGGCTTTGAAAAGTTCTGGAACTTGAAGTGCCGCATGTCCGGCCTTACTCCTCACTGTGCAGTGCTGGTAGCAACCATCAGGGCCCTCAAGTGCCACGGTGGAGCTCCCATTCCCAGACCCGGACTGCCCTTAGACCCTGTTTACAAGGAAGAAAATGTAGAGCTGGTAGAAAAGGGAAGTGAAAACCTGACCCACCTGATTAACGTGATCAAGAAGTCCGGTATGAACCCTGTTGTATGTATCAACGCTTTCTACACCGATACAGATAAGGAAATCGACGCTGTTCGTAAGATAGCAAACGAAGCTGGAGCCAGGGTAGCCCTTTCCAGGCACTGGGAGCATGGCGGAGATGGAGCTGTTGAATTAGCCGACGCAGTAGTTGAAGCCTGTGAAGAGGAAGTAGATTTCAAGTTCCTGTATGAGCTGGATGAGCCTTTGAAGGATCGTATCCACAAGATTGCTACGGAAGTTTACGGCGCTGACGGCGTTGAATATACTCCCGATGCAATGGAGAAGTTGGAAAGAATGGAAAAAGACCCCGACATTAAAGAACTGGGAACCTGCATGGTTAAAACTCACCTGAGCCTTTCCGATAACCCCGCCCTTAAGGGTTTACCTAAGGGATGGAAGCTCGCCGTTCGTGATATCCTCACTTACAAGGGTGCAGGATTTGTGGTACCCGTTGCCGGTGGTATCAGCCTTATGCCCGGAACTGGTTCCAACCCTGCCTACCGCCGCGTAGATGTGGACACAGAAACGGGTAAGGTAGAAGGTGTATTCTAAAATATCTTACAAGTAAATATCAGCAGGGGCAGCTTTAGCTGCTTAATGCTGTAATACTTAAACCCCTCTTTTTCTAAAGAAAAAGAGGGGTTTTTAAATACTATAAAGAAAGGTTTTTTAAATATAGAGGCTATGTCAAGGTTATCTTATCTTTAGGTTACCTTGACTTAAGGAAAGGTAA
>SKLX01000196.1 GCA_007121375.1 Bacillota bacterium
ATAATTATCTCCACCTACAATAAATCCTTCTCCTCCCTTTTCAGCCCTTTCTACAAATTCAGGGTCAATGCTGTTAAAGACATATTGGGCAATGGCGGGAATATTTGAACGCAAGGGAAGAATTTTAGCCCCTGCTGGCATTATATCATCGGTGGTAATATTATCTCCTGTTTTTAAAAACACTTCACCGGAGATTTCTTCTTTAAGGGGTTTATTCAAAGGTAAAGGCTGTATATTAGGACCTCTAATAATTTCAATTTCTTCCGGGTTTTCTGCTGGAGGAACAATCATGCGATCATCTATTAAAAACCTGTCTGGAAGTTTAACCCTTTCATATTCACCCAGTTCCCTGGGATCAGTAATTTTTCCTTTTAAGGCTGCTGCTGCTGCTCCTTCCGGTCCGGTAAGGTAGATGCCTGCATCTTTAGTTCCGCTCCTTCCTTTGAAATTACGGTTAAAAGTCCTTACAGACACACTCTCCGTTGGAGGAGCCTGTCCCATACCTATACAGGGACCGCATGCAGATTCAAGTATCCTGGCCCCTGCTGCAATCAAGTCTGCGATAGCTCCCTCCCTGGCTAACATTAAATAAACCTGCCGGGAGCCCGGGGCAATTACCAGGCTTACCTGGGGATGAACAACTTTTCCCTTTAATATGCGGGCAACCTGTATGAGATCCGCATAAGAAGAATTGGTACAGCTTCCAATGGCCACCTGGTCCACTTTAATATTAGTAAGTTCTTTTAAGGGAGCAACTTTATCAGGGCTGTGGGGACATGCAGCCAGGGGCTCTATGTCTTCTAAGTTAATAAAAACCTCCTGGTCATAACTTGCACCTTCATCGGCTTTTAATTCTATCCAGTTTTTTTCTCTACCCTGGGCAGCCATAAATTCCCTGGTAATCTCATCGCTGGGAAAAAGGGAAGTAGTAGCCCCCAGCTCAGCCCCCATATTGGTAATGGTAGCCCTTTCTGGCACAGTCAGGTTTTTAACCCCCGGACCTCCATATTCAAATATCTTTCCTACTCCACCCTTTACGCTTAACCTTTTCAGGATTTCCAAAATAACATCCTTGGCTCCCACCCAGGGCGAAAGTTTTCCTTCCAGGTATATCCTCACTACTGAAGGAGTAGTAAGATAAAAAGGACCTCCTCCCATAGCTACGGCTACATCCAGGCCTCCTGCTCCCATAGCCAGCATGCCCAGACCTCCGGCTGTGGGAGTATGACTATCGGAACCTAACAAAGTTTGTCCCGGAACACCAAACCTTTCCAGGTGAACCTGGTGGCAGATACCATTTCCAGGACGTGAAAAATGAATTCCATAACGGGTAGCAACACTTTGCAGAAAACGATGATCATCGGCATTTTCAAAGCTGGTCTGTAAAGTGTTATGGTCCACGTAACTGACGGATAGTTTAGTTTTTACCTGAGGTATATCTAAAGCCTCGAACTGCAGGTAAGCCATAGTACCTGTAGCATCTTGAGTCAGGGTCTGGTCAATTGAAATACCAATTTCCTGGCCGGGGCCTATACTTCCTGATAACAGATGATTTTCTAATACTTTTTCGACTATATTTTTTCCCATAGTTTACCTCCTGATTTACAGCATTTTTATGATTTAAAATAATTAAAGGTTTATCCCCTTTATATCAAAAAAGTGCTTTTAATGCAACAAAAGGCAGGGAAATTATGTTTTTGAATAAAAAGCCCCTTTCAAGTATGTTGAACCATACCTGAAGGGGCTTTTCCAAAAAGAATACCTTATAATATAATTTGATCCTCTAATTCATTTTGGGACAAAAAGTAGCGCAATCGGTTTCCTCTGTATCCCCGGCATCAGGGGGTTGAATCTCAATTTCATTGGCCAGGCAATGATCACCATTTTCATAGTATTCACAGGTGTTTACCACACACTTAACCCTGGAAATAGGTTTTTGATTTTTTTCCAATCTTGCCATAATGAGCACCTCCTTTTTTTCTCAGCATCAGGTCTCACTATAGCTTACCTTAAAAAAAGAATTTTTATACATTTAGTATGCGTATAAATTGCCGTAGGGCCTACTTCCCGCAGGAGTAATTTTCATAAAATCATTTATATCAATTTTTTCTTCATCTTCTTGAAAATATTTTACGTAATTATTTATTTTTTCTTTCAGAATAGTTACATCCTCTTCCTCCAGAGAAGACTTATTAACCTCTTTGGCAAACCTGTAGGAAGGGACGCCTTTCCTTAAATATATTACTCCTCCGTGCATTCCGGTACCGCAGAAATCTCCTACCAGATCTTCATGGGAAGTATCCAATCCTAACAGTACAATAATGCCTCCCGCCTGATATTCCCCCAGGAAGTTCCCAGCCCTGCCGCCAACTACTAAACAGGGGACCCTTCCTTCACATTCCTTCATGTGTATTCCCGTCCGGTAACCCACATTGGTCTTTACATATATTTCTCCACCCCTCATGGCATAGGCCATAACATCTCCGCTGTGCCCGTGGATAATTATTTTCCCCTGGTTCATAGTATTACCCGTTCCATCCTGGGTGTTTCCTTTAACCTCCACGGTAGGGCCTCCCATAAAAACTCCCAAATCGTTTCCTGGAATTCCTTCTAAAATAATATTTATTTCATCTTCCAGGCCCGCGGCGATATACCTTTGGCCCCTTACATTTATCACCTTGACTTCTTTTTCCCTTACTGTTTCTTTACGGATAATTTCATTGAGCTGCCGATAATGAATACCTTCTGCATCTATTAACTTCATTTGACACCCTCCTCCCCGTAAAGAATACTTCTTATAGATTCCGGAAGATGAACAGGGTTTAAACTCCCCGATTTTAACTTTTCCTTTAAATCGCCGGCAGGCATCTTTTTTTTGATCATCCAGGTAAGAACTCCTGCCTCTTTTATATCACCCATTTTAATCATGCCTACCAGCCGGTTATCTTTAATAAGTACCCGGTAGTAAGTGTTTTTATCTTCATTGTAATTTATTATTTCTTCCTCTCCCGAGTTAACTTCTAAAAGACCGGCGGTGATTATGTTTAACCCAAAAAAACTAATGGAGTTTCTTGGAAACTCTCCTGAGCTCTCCATAGGATGCCCTGCCATATTTTTACCGGCAATCAATCCCTGGCAATAAGCAGCAGGCCATATGGGCACAACCCTCTTATTTTCTGAAAGGGGATCCCAACCTTCTACCACATCTCCTGCAGCATAAACCCCTTCCCTTTGAGTTTCCATTTTTTCATTAACCAGGATACCCCTGTTTACTGGTATGCCGGAATTTTCCAAAAAGCTTGTATTGGGCTTAACTCCTGCCGCCAGGACCAGGGTAGTACAGGATATCCTTTCCCCACTTCCCAGGATTACTCCTTCAACCTTATCTGTTCCTGTGATTTCTTCCACTGTATTATTTACTATCACCCTGATTCCACTTTTTCTGATCCTTTCTTCAAGGATTGTCGCAGAAGCCTGGTTAAGAATAGAACTAAGAAGGTAAGGGGTTTTCTCCACTACTGTAACTTTTAGACCCTTTAAGGAAAGGGCTTCTGCTGCCTTTAATCCTATAAGACCTCCACCTACCACTACCGCAGAATCACCTTCTTTGATTATTTCCTTCAAGTGGTATACATCATTTAAATTATAGAAGAAATGCTGCCCTTTTTTACCTGAACCCTTTAAAAGAAGAGCCAGGGGACTGCTGCCCGTAGCTATCAGGAGCTTTTGGTAAGGATACTCTCTGCCCCCTTCGGAGGTTACAACTTTTTTATCCGGGTCAACCTCTATTGCCCTGCTCCCTAGATGTAAGTTAACTTTATTTTTACTGTAAAAATCCCTTCCCCGATATATGATTTTTTCTCCGTCTACTTTACCTGCCAAAAAATATGATATCAAGGGCCGAGAATAGCAAAGGTGGGCCTCTTCGGAAAGAACAGTAATATCGCCCTTTTTATCCACGGTCCTTATTCCTTCGATAGCACCCGTGGCAGCGGCAGAATTTCCAATAATCAGATAATCATTCATTTCATGACCCCCCTTTTAAAATTAAGGCCCCGTTAGGACAATTATTAACACAGTAGGGTTCCCCTCCCGAACCAATGCATAAATCACATTTTATTGGTAAAAGGGATTCTTTCTTACTGATTTGAATAGCCCCATAAGGACATTCCAAAATACAGGTGTAACAGGAAACACATTTATCTTCATCAAGTAAAGTTATTTCTTCTTGATTTTTATACATGGCCCCGGTGATGCATCCTCTAACACAGGGAGCATCATCACAGTGCTGGCACTGGAGGGGAAAGGATACAGGTTTATCTATCTCCAGGAAAAGACGAGACTCTGCCTTTTCCTTTTCTCCTTTGAAAGCTTTAATAACTTCCCGGGAAGAAGAATGGGCTACAAGACAGTAAATCTCACATAATCCACATCCCACACAGTATTCCTTCTTTAGTTCAATTTTCATTTTTCAGGCACCCCCTTGTGATATATCCCTTTATTCTCCCGCCTGCTTTATACCTAAAACTTCCAGTTCACGGCTGCTTAGTCCTACACCTCTAAGCATTTCCCGGTTTCCTCTGAGACTTTCTATGGCATTTATACCCATACCACCCATCATTTCCTTTATTTCATGCTTCCATCCCCGGATCATGTTAACCAGTCTCCGGGCACCAATTTCCGGGTTTAGCCTTTTAGTTAGCCAGGGATCCTGGGTGGCAATACCCCAGTTACATTTACCTGTATAACATTTTCGGCACAGGTGACATCCCAGGGCCACCAGGGCGGCAGTTCCAATATAAACGGCATCTGCTCCCAGAGCTATGGCCTTGACTATATCACTGCTGTTTCTGATACTGCCGGAAGCTACTACTGATACCTGGTTTCTAATACCTTCCGCCTTTAACCTTTCATCTACAGAGGCCACGGCAAATTCTATAGGAATCCCTACGTTATCCCGGGTCCTGGTAGGGGCTGCCCCGGTGCCTCCCCGAAATCCATCCAGGGTAATAATGTCGGCACCCGCCCGGGCCATGCCCGAGGCGATAGCGGCAGCATTATGAACCGCTGCAATTTTAACTGAAACAGGCCTGGTGTATTGGGTGGATTCCTTTAAGGCATATATTAACTGTCTTAAATCTTCTATAGAATATATATCATGGTGAGGAGCCGGTGAGAGGGCATCTGAGCCTTCAGGAATCATCCTGGTGCAAGCTACCTCCTCCCCTACCTTTTCCCCAGGCAGGTGTCCTCCTATCCCGGGCTTGGCCCCTTGACCTATCTTTATTTCTATTCCTGCTCCTGCTTTTAAATATTTTTGATGAACTCCAAATCTTCCTGAGGCTACCTGGACTATAGTTCTGTGGCCCAGGTGGTAAAGACTTTCATGGAGTCCTCCTTCTCCCGTGTTATAACATATTCCCATTTCATCGGCAGCCATGGCTATGGAGGTACAGGTGTTTAAACTTACCGAACCGAAGGACATGGCGG
>SKLX01000166.1 GCA_007121375.1 Bacillota bacterium
ATAATACATCCCCGGGCTGTTCTTCCAATAAGATTGGGGAATAAGCTGGTAAGTGAAGGAGTTGTTTTAAATATAGTGGGCTACTTATTTTTATATATATTCTTATTTATAATAGGTTCTTTACTGATGGCAGCCCTGGGGCTGGATTTAATTAGCTCCTTTTCAGCCGTAGCCGTTAGCCTGGGCAATATTGGTCCCGGTCTGGAGATGGTAGGTCCCCTGGAAACTTATGCACCCCTTCCCCTAACTGCAAAACTTATATTGAGCTTTTTTATGCTAATAGGTCGTCTGGAAATCTTCACCGTTATGGTTTTGTTATTCTCCTTCATGACCAGGGCAGGCTTAGGGTTTAAAAATTAAGCTCAAGTTTTATAAAGTTTTTATGGGGTTTAGATGAAGGTTTCCTGGAGTATTGTTGTAATTGGGGATTGTTTGGGATTGTTCCTTGTTTTTTGCGGGTTCTTGTGGTAAAATAAATTGACATTTTAATAAAAATTAGTTAAGGGGTGCCCCGGGGAGGGGTTAAAAGGGAATCAGGTGAAAGACCTGAGCGGTCCCGCCACTGTAACCGGTTAGAACCTGTCAAACCACTGGAATTTATTATCCGGGAAGGGACAGAGTTCGGGGAGCCGGGAGCCAGGAAACCTGCCTGTTAACTTGTTTTGTATATCCTTCCGCGGAAAAAGGGTGTACCACCTTTCCCTGTTTCCCAGAAGACAGGGTTTTTTGTTTTTAAAAATTTTATTTTTTATAAAGCTGGGAGGGGTAATCTTGGCTGGAGTAATAATGTTCCAGGGCACGGCCTCCAACGTGGGAAAGAGTGCTTTGGCCACGGCCTTGTGCCGAATATTTAAGCAGGAGGGTTTGAGGGTTGCTCCCTTTAAAAGCTGGAATATGGCCCTTAATTCTTATGTAACCTCTTGTGGCGGTGAGATTGGTAGGGCTCAGGGGGAACAGGCTATGGCCTGTGGTATCGAACCTTCTGTGGATATGAACCCTATCCTGGTTAAACCCAAGGGGGATGGGGAGTCCCAGGTTATTATACGGGGAAAGCCCTGGCGGGATAGAAAGGTAGGGGAAGAGGAGAAAGAATATCGGGAAGTTTGTTTAAGGGCTATCTCCCAATCCCTGGAAAACCTGAAAGGACAATATGATTACCTGGTTATAGAGGGAGCAGGAAGCCCTGCGGAAATAAATCTAAAAGACGGGGATATGGCTAATATGAAGGTTGCCCTCATGGCCGATGCTCCGGTGATCCTGGTAGCCGATGTGGACCGGGGAGGGGCCCTGGCTTCAGCAGTAGGAACCATGATGCTTTTAACTCCCAGGGAAAAAGAACAGGTAGCCGGCTTTATTTTTAACAAGTTCCGGGGAGACCTGGCTATCCTGGAACCGGGCCTACGCATTGTAGAGGAAAGGACAGGCAAGCCTGTCCTGGGAGTTATTCCCCATATGCGGGGGTTAAACCTGGCCGCCGAGGATGGGGTGGTCCTGGAGGAAAAGAATAAGGATTCAGGAAACAGTTTAAAAATAAAGGAAATGATTGACCTGGTGGTTATTAACCTGCCCCGGATTTCCAATTTCACTGATTTTGACATATTACAGGAAGAACCGGGGGTGGCCCTTCGCTTTGTAAAGGGGAAAGAAGATATAGGTTACCCCGATGCCATTATAATTCCCGGTTCAAAAAACAGTGTTTCCGATTTAATGCATTTACATGAAAAGGGAATGGTTGAGCCAATCAAGGAGGCTGCAGAAAGGGGAATTCCCGTTATTGGCGTTTGCGGTGGATACCAGATGCTGGGCAGGGAACTGAGGGATCCTTTTAATACGGAATCCTCCCATGGAAGTATCCCTGGCCTGGGCCTTTTGGATACCATCACTTCTTTTTACCCTGAAAAGCAAACCTATCAGGCAGAAGCTAGGATAAAAGGCCTTTCCCGCCTGCTCCCCTCCCTGGAGGGAGAAGTCTTGCAGGGCTATGAGATACACATGGGGCAGACGGAACTCCTGGAGGAGGCCCCGCCGGCCTTTTGCATCCATAAGCGTTCCGGCAGGGAGGTTTTTACCCCTGACGGGGCAGTAAGTAAAAAGGGCTTTGTCTTTGGGACTTATCTCCACGGTATATTTGATAATTACTCCTTTCGAAAGGTTTTTTTGAAATATCTTTTTGAAAAAAAAGGACTTACCCCGCCGGAAGAGGAAGAAATTACCCTGGCGGACAGGCTAAACAGGACTTATGATTCCCTGGCAGAGGTGGTCCGGGAAAATCTGGACATGGATTTTATCTATGATCTGGTGGGTGCAACCTCAAAACTCCGGGAAAAGTAAAAGGCAGGGAAACTATAATCCCTGCAGGAGGGTCTAGTGATGACTGGAAAAGCAATCATGATACAGGGAACGGGCTCTGATGTGGGTAAAAGTGTTTTAACGGCTGCCTTATGCCGTATTTTTGTGCGGAAAGGTTACCGGGTGGCTCCCTTTAAAGCCCAGAACATGGCCCTGAACTCCTTTGTAACCCTGGAGGGTGGGGAAATAGGCCGGGCCCAGGCGGTCCAGGCGGCAGCAGCCCGGGCAGAACCTTCCTTTCACATGAACCCGGTCCTTTTAAAGCCCAGGGAGGACACTTCAGCCCAGGTAATAGTCCATGGATTTCCCGTGGGCAACCTGGAGGCAGGAGAATACATTGCTTACAAGAAAAAACTTATCCCCCGGGTCAGGGAATCCCTGGATTATCTGAAAGAAAACTATGACCTGGTGGTTATTGAAGGGGCAGGAAGCCCTGCCGAGGTTAATTTAAGGGAACATGACCTGGTAAACATGGCCACGGCCTTTGAGGCCAATTCCCCCGTCCTCTTAGCTGCTGATATTGACCGGGGAGGGGTTTTTGCTACCCTGGTAGGGACTTTTGCCCTCCTGGAAGAGAAAGAAAGAAATATGATCAAGGGCATTATTATCAATAAGTTTAGGGGCCAGCTGGAAAGGTTGAAACCGGGGCTGGAAGAACTGGAAGGCCTGGTTAAGACCCCGGTTACAGGGGTAGTTCCCTATTACACTCACCTGCGCATTCCTGAGGAGGATACTTATCTGCCCCAAGAAAAAAAGAAGGGGGAAAAGGATCTGGAAATACTGGTGGTTAACCTTCCCCACATATCAAATTTTACTGATTTTGATCCTCTGGAGGAAATGGAAGGGGTTTATCTGAGATATGCGGTAAATCCTGAAGAAATGGGTAACCCCCAGGCCCTGATTATACCGGGCAGTAAAAACACCATTGAAGACCTGGCTTACCTGTGGGATAAGGGCTGGGCGGAAAAGATTATTGCCTTTGCCCGGGAAGGGGGCCTGGTAGCAGGAATTTGCGGTGGTTACCAGATGCTGGGAAGAGAAATTGTTGATGTCCAGGGTACAGAATCCAGGATTCATCGGATAAAGGGCCTGGGGCTTTTAAATATAAAAACGGAGTTTTATCCAGAAAAGGTTACTTGCCAGGCGGGAGGAAAAGTTGTGGCCACAGGTGACCTGGTAGAGGGATACGAGATTCACATGGGCCGGACCCGGCTCCTTGAAGGAGTTGAGCCCTTTTTAAAATTAACCTGGCGGGGCAGGGAAAGTATAGAAGAATTTGACGGGGCTATCAGGGAGGATGGGCAGATTTTTGGGACCTATCTCCACGGCCTTTTTGACCAGGTTTCTTTCCGGGTCAAGTTTATAAACAAGCTGCGGGCCCTTAAGGGACTCTCCCCCCTTAAAGAGGAGGGCCAGCTGAGCCAGTTCCAGGTGTGGGAAAAAAGTTTTGAAGGGTTGGCTGACCTGGTGGAAGAAAGCCTGGACATGGACTATATCAGCGGCCTCCTCTCCCTCTAATTATATGGCTGACAGGAGTGGTAAGCGAGTTGAACGAGGACAGGAATTATGAAGAGACAAAAGAAAATACCCTGGGAAGCCACCGGCTTCCTGACGGCAGGGTTCTTCGCCGGGGTTATACTACCGGCACCTGTGCTGCGGCGGCAGCTCGGGCTGCCCTGTCAATGCTGGTTGAGGGAAGGCCCCTGGAACATGTGGCCCTGTCAACTCCTGCCGGAAAAGAACTCAGGTTAAAAGTATTAGATCCCCAGTTTAACCAGGATTTTTCCCTTTGTGCCGTGGAAAAGGATGCAGGAGATGACCCGGACATTACCAACGGGGTAAAAGTTTACGCCCGGGTGGAATATATAACTGAAGAGGGAATTCACCTGGAGGGGGGAGAAGGAGTGGGCCGGGTTACCAGACCGGGACTTTCTCTACCCGTGGGGTCCAGTGCTATAAACCCGGCACCCCGCCAGCAAATAAAGGAAGTCTTGAAAGAACTGGCTCCCTCCCGCCGGGGCATTAAGGTTACCATAAGCATTCCGGGGGGGGAAAGGCTGGCGGAAAAAACCTTAAATTCTGCCCTGGGCATTGAAGGAGGCTTATCCATTTTGGGAACTACCGGTATTGTAGAGCCCATGTCGGAAGAAGCCATCCAGAAATCCCTGGTCCTGCAGATTCCCCAGGCCCTGGAAGAGGGTTTTACCAGCCTGGCTCTAACTCCAGGCCGTCGGGGTAAAAGGCAGGCGGAGGAAATTTTGGGACTTCCTCCAGGTGCGGTCCTGCAGATGAGTAACTTTGTGGGCTATATGCTCTCCAGCTGCCTTAAATATGGCGTTCAGGAGGTTATCCTGTGTGGCAGCCTGGGTAAACTGGTCAAGGTGGCGGGAGGCATATTTAACACCCACAGCAGGCAGGCCGATGCCCGGCGGGAAATCCTGGCTGCCTTTACCGCCCGGGAAGGAGCTCCCCGGGAACTAATTGAAGAAATAATGGGGGGAGTTACGGTGGAAGGAGCCGTGGACAGCATAAAGGAAGCAGGCCTGGAAAGGGTTTTTTCCTGTATTGCCCGGGCCTCCAGCCTGCGGGCAGAGGACTACTCGAAAAAAAAGATTAAAGTAGGAACTATATTACTTAATTACAAGGGGAAAGTTTTAGGGGCTGATAAAAAGGCCCTGGAGATTGGAGGAAAACTGGGATGTCATCAGAGTATATTACCCTGGTGGGAATAGGGCCGGGAAGTTCCGAATATATCCTTCCCATTGCTCAAAGGGCCATAGAGGAGGCCCAGATCCTGGTAGGGGGTAAGCGAGCCCTGGAAAGCTTTGCTTCAAAGGGGCAGGAGACATTTCCGATAACAGGAAAATTAGAAGAGGTGGTTTCCTATCTGAGAGAGATTCCTGACGGGAAAAAGGTTGTGGTTCTGGTTTCTGGAGATCCCGGGTTTTACAGTTTTTTAAATTACCTTAAGGAAAAAATTCCTTCCCGACATTTGAAAGTTATCCCGGGCATTAGTGCTTTCCAGGTGGCTTTTGCCAGGATTCAGTCTTCCTGGCACGACGCCAGCCTTTTCAGCCTTCACGGCAGGAGAATAGAAAACCTGGCCTCTTTTATAGAAGAAAAATTAAAAGAAGTGTCCCGGGTAGCCTTTTTAACGGATAACCGCCTTACTCCCGACGGGGCTGCCCGGCTTTTGCTGGAGGAGGGATTTAAAGGGGAGGTTCCCCTTTATGTGTTAACGGATTTAACTCTTCCCACAGAGAAGGTGGAAAAAATGTCTCTGGAGGAGCTGGCCCGGAGCAAAGAAAAAGGAAACAGTGTGGTGGTGTTGGGAGATGTCTGAGAAAAAATGGCCTTACCTTACTCCCGGTATCAGGGATGAGGAGTTCCACCAGGGGAGGAACATCCCCTTGACCAAGGAGGAGGTGCGGGTGCTGGTTTTATCCAAAACCCGTATCCGGGAAGACCAGGTGATTTACGATATAGGGGCAGGTACGGGATCAATAAGTATTGAAAGTGCCCTTCTGGCCCAAAAGGGAAGGGTCTATGCCATAGAGCGGAATCCGGCAGCCCTGGAGCTTCTCCAAAAAAATAAGGAGCTTTTTAAAGTGGATAACCTGGAGATTGTAGAGGGGAATGCCCCTGAATCTATAGAAGGCCTTCCCGGGGCAGATCGGATAATCATTGGAGGTAGTGGCGGAAAGCTGGAAAAAATCCTGGAGGTTTGTGCCTCCAAGCTTAAAGGAAAAGGGATTGTTACCGTTACGGCAGTTACCATGAACACCCTGGCTTCAGCCCAGTCCCTCCTGGATAAAGAACCCTGGAAAAACTTGCAGATGGTCCAGATTAGTGTAAACAGGGCAGAAAAAGCAGGAAAGTTTAAAATATTTAAAGCACTAAATCCCGTTTTTATTCTGACGGCAGAGGGGGGTTTTGATTAATGAAGGGGAAATTATATGCAGTGGGGGTAGGGCCCGGTGAGCCCTCCCTGTTAACCATAAAGGCTCTGAAAGTACTGGAAGAAGCCCGGGTAGTGGCAGTGCCCAAGGGAAAAGCGGAAAAGGGAAGCCTGGCCCTTTCTATTATTAAGGATTACATAAAGGACAAGGAAGTCCTGGAACTGGTTTTTCCCATGACAGATAATAAAGAAGTGCTGGAGGAATTCTGGGAAAAGGCGGCAGAAAAAGTAGGAGCCCTCCTGGAAAAAGGAGAAAAAGTGGTTTTTGCTACCCTGGGGGACCCTTCCCTGTACAGTACTTTTTCCTACTTAAAGTCTTACCTGGAAAAGCAGGGGAACAGTTTTTCCGTGGAGGTGATTCCGGGGATTAATTCCTTTTCGGCAGCAGCTTCCCTTTTACAGTTATCCCTGGTGGAAGGGGACCAGAACCTGGCTGTCGTTTCCGCTCCTCAAAACATTTCCCGCCTTAAAGAAGTATTGAAAATTTTTGATACGGTGGTAATTTTAAAGGTCAACAAGTACCTGGAAGAGATAATGAAGGTCCTGGAGGAAATGGGCCTGGAGGATAAGGGCTACTTTGTCAGCAGGTGCGGCAGGGAAGATGAGTATTTTTCCAGAGATCTGAAAGGACTTCTGGAGGAGAAACTGGATTATCTTTCCATGATAATAGTTCGTAAGTAAAAGTTAGAGGATAGAGGTGGATTAGTCATGAAAGTATATTTTGTGGGGGCAGGTCCGGGAGATCCTTGCCTCATAACAGTTCGAGGGAAAAGCCTTCTGGAGGAAGCAGATGTAATTATCTATGCCGGTTCCCTGGTAAACCCCCGGCTCCTGGATTATGCCCGGGAAGGAGCCCGGATTCATAACAGCGCTTCCATGAACCTGGAGGAAATGGTAAAAATCATGGAAGAAAGTGCAGGGCTTGGAGAAAAAGTGGTAAGGCTGCATACGGGGGACCCGGGCCTTTACGGGGCCATCCAGGAACAGATAAATCTTCTGGAAGCAAAAAATATTCCCTGCGAAGTGGTGCCGGGGGTGAGCTCCATGTCAGCGGCAGGGGCTTCCTTGAAGCGGGAATTTACCCAGCCGGGAGTGTCTCAAAGCCTTATTGTAACCCGCATGGAAGGGAGGACGCCTGTTCCCTCCGAGGAAAGCCTGGAAAGCCTATCCCAGCATCGGGGGAGCCTTTGTATATTTTTAAGCGTGCAGAAAATAGAGGAGGTTGTATCCAAGTTATCTAAAGGGTATCCTCCCCACACCCCTGTGGCCGTCGTTTATAAAGCCTCCTGGCCGGAGGAAAAAATCATTCAGGGGGATTTAGCCACTATAGCTAAAAAGGTTAAAGAGGAAGGAATAGAAAAAACTGCCCTTATCCTGGTAGGAGATTTCCTTAAAGGAGAAGGGGAGCCCTCCCTCCTGTATGACTCTTCCTTTACCCATGGTTACCGGAGGGGTGAATAATGAAAATTGCTGTCCTGGCCCTGACCAGAGGCGGCCAGGTTATAGCAGAAAGAATACGTGATTCCTTTGCCCCCGGAGAGGTTGACCTGTATTTTTCCAAAAAGCTGAGGGAAAATTTTTCTTCAATAAACTTCAGGGAAGAAGCCTGCTACTTTAAAGAGCCCCTCCAGGAAGTGGTCTCGAAGATTATGTCAGAATACGGGGCCCTTATCTTTGTTATGGCTACAGGAATTGTGGTAAGGATCCTGGCTCCCCTTTTAAAGGATAAAACCCGGGACCCGGCGGTGCTGGTCCTGGATGAAGGGGGTAACTACGTTATAAGTCTTCTTTCAGGCCACCTGGGCGGGGCCAATGAGCTGGCCCTGAAGGTGGCAGAAAAAATCAAGGCACAGCCGGTAATTACCACGGCTACCGATGTTGGAAAAAAGCCAGCCCTGGAAATGGTAGCCCAAAAATATAATATGGAAGTTGAACCCCGGGAGGGAATTAAGGAAGTCAACTGGGCCCTGGCTAATGGTTTAAAGGTAGAAGTCTTTAAGGAAAAGGGCCTGGCTCTGCCCCCGGGTTTTCCCTTCCAGGCAGTAGAAATAAAGGAAGATGAGGCAGGATTATACATGGATTTAAAGGGGGAAAAGGTCTCTGGAATAAATCCGGCAGTTATTATTTCTTCCCGTCTTTATAACCCGGATGAACTTTCAAATATTTACCCGGGGAAAATTGTATGCCTGCGTCCCCGGGATATAATCCTGGGGGTGGGATGCAAAAGAGGAATCTCGGGAGAGGAACTTCTTTCCTTTATCAGGGAAGGCTTTCAGGAAGAAGGTTTTAGCCTGAAGAGCTTACGAGTAATTGTTTCCGTGGAATTAAAAAGGGAGGAAAAAGGACTCCTGGAGGCTTCTCACAGGTTGGGTAAGGAAGTGGTTTTTTACTCCCCTGAAGAATTGAAAGAAAAAATGCCCCTGGTCAGCCATTCCAGTTTTGTTGAGAAAGCAGCAGGCACAGGGGCCGTATGTGAACCTGCCGCCCTTTTAGGAGCAGGAAGGGAGGAATTGTTATGGAAAAAGAAAAAGTTCAAGGGAATGACTACCGCCGCCGCCCGCCTTCCATCCGGGTGGTGGGAATAGGGCCGGGGGATGCTTCCCTTCTTACCCCCCAGGCCCGGGAAGCCCTCCAGGAAGCAGAGGTGGTAGTAGGTTACGGCCTCTATCTTTCCCAGGTGGAATTTTTACTGGAGGGAAAGGAGACCTTTACCTCAGGCATGAAAAAGGAGATTGACCGGGCCCAGAAAGCCATTGACCTGGCCCGGGAAGGGAAGAGGGTGGCAGTAGTAAGTGGAGGTGACCCGGGGGTTTACGGTATGGCCGGCTTAATACTGGAAATACTGGAGCCCCATGAGCTTACGGTAGAAGTGGTGCCGGGGATAACAGCAGCCAGTGCAGCAGCATCTCTCCTGGGAGCTCCCCTCATGCATGATTTTTCTGTTATTAGCCTCAGTGACCTCCTGACTCCCTGGGAGGTCATTGAAAAAAGGTTAAAGGCAGCGGGAGAAGGGGACTTTATCCTGGTAATATATAATCCCGCCAGCAAGAAAAGGCGCTGGCAGGTTGAAAGGGCCAGGGAAATACTCCTATCTTACCGGGAAAAACAAACTCCCGTGGGAATTGTAAGAAACTCTTTCCGGGATAACCAGGAAATAGTTATATGTGAACTGGAAACCATGCTGGATTATACCATAGATATGTTTACCACCCTGATCATCGGTAGTTCCCAGACTTATCGCCGGGGGGATTACATGATAACGCCCCGGGGTTATAAAATACCCGTAAAATAAGGGGAAGGGGAAGGTTTCCATTGATTTTAGTTTTAGGAGGAACTACGGAAGGAAAAAGAATAGCCACTCTGCTTCGGGACAAAGGGTTTAATTATACCGTTGCTGCAGTGACGGAATATGGGGTAGACCTGATACGGGAAGAGGGAACTCAAAATACCCGTAAAGGACCTCTGAACCTTGAGGGGATGGCCCATCTTCTGGAGGAAGAAGGGATAAAGGCAGTGGTTGATGCTACCCATCCCTTTTCTGTAAAAGCCAGCCTTAACGCCAGGGAGGCGGCCCGGCGGCAGGGAAAGGAATATTTGCGCCTGGAGCGGCCTTCTCTGGAGATTTCCTCTGATTTCCCCATCAGCCGGGTAGAAGATTTTAATCAGGCAGCCGAGGAAGCTGTAAAAGGCCGTAAAAAAATTTTTCTGGCTCTAGGAGTAAATCACCTGGAAGAATTTTTGAAAAAAACAGTAGATGCAGGTATAGAAGTGGTGGCCAGGGTTTTACCCCTCCCCTCCTCCCTGGAAAAGTGTTATAAGCTGGGGCTGAAACCCTCTCAGGTAGTGGCCCTCCAGGGTGGAGGAAGCCGGGAATTGAACCGGGCCCTTTTTAAGGAATTTAGGTCGGAAGTTCTGGTAACCAAGGACAGCGGGAAGGAATGGACGGAAGATAAGGTTAAAGGAGCCCTGGATTTAGGGATGAGGGTAATCCTGGTAAATAGACCCTTTATAGATTACGGGAACAAGGTTTTTGCAAGGGAAGATGAACTGGTTATGTACCTCCAGGAAAATCTCCCCCTGCAAGGTTAAATAAGAGGAAGGAGAGAGGATATGAACTCTGGTATTATATTATTGGCCCATGGTAGCCGGCGGGAAACGGCCAACGAAGTACTCCCCCGTCTGGCAGAGATGGTAAAGGAAGAGGGGAAATATGACAGAATAAATTGTGCCTTTCTACAATTTACCAGTCCCGACCTTAGGGAAGCCTTGAAGGAACAGGCAGAGGATGGAATCAAGGAAATAACGGTGGTGCCTGTGTTTTTGTTTAATGGTATCCATCTGCAGGAGGATATACCTGAGATTTTAGCTGAAGAAAGGAATAAGTATCCCCAGGTAGAAATTAAGCTGGCAGCCCCCCTGGGGGCGGATCCCCGCCTGGGTGAGATAATTAAAGACCGGATTAATGAAGCAAGAGAAGGTGTTTAAGAATGGATATTATAAGGGAGCCAGGAAAAATAGAAGAGGAAAGCATGAGGATAATTGATGAGCACCTGAAGGGCTACAGCTTTACTCTCCAGGAAAGTCAGGTGGTTAAAAGGGTTATACATGCCACGGGAGACCCCACCTATGCTCAGATAATGGTTTTTAGTCCCGGGGCAGTGGAGAAGGCCCTTTTATGCCTGTCCCAGGGGAAAAACCTGGTAACCGATGTGGAAATGGTAAGGGTTGGCATCAGCAAAAAGAATTTAACTTTGCTGGGGGGAGACTCTAGTTGCTTTATACATCACCCCAGCGTTATTGAACTGGCCCGGGAGGGAAAGATTACCCGGGCTTCCCAGGCAGTAAAATGGGCCCGGGAACAAATAGAAGATAATATCATGGTGGTAGGTAATGCCCCCACGGCCTTATTTACTCTCCTGGACCTGATAAAAGAAGAGGGTTTTAACCCTGCTTTCATCGTGGGAGTCCCTGTAGGCTTTGTAGGTTCCAGGGAAGCCAAGGAGGAACTGGAAAAACAGGACCGGGTTCCCTTTGTAACCTGCCGGGGAATAAAGGGGGGCAGCCCCGTGGCGGTAGCAGTAGTCAATGCCTTGTTAAAGCTGGCCGTGGAAAAAAGGGGAGAAGGATAACATGTCCAGGTTTATTATTGGAGGAACCCAAAGCGGGGTAGGAAAAACTACCATTACTGCTGCTCTGATCCGGGCTTTAACCAGCAGGAGCTTAAAA
The DNA here is from genome assembly GCA_007121375.1 of Bacillota bacterium. GTDB lineage: Bacteria > Bacillota > Dethiobacteria > SKNC01 > SKNC01 > SKLX01. The sequence continues at coordinate 11,534 of SKLX01000166.1, forward strand.
ATACAGCCCTTTAAAGTGGGCCCCGATTATATTGATCCGGGATATCATAACCTGGCCTCGGGGAGACAGACCCGCAACCTGGACGGCTGGATGCTCCAGGAGGGTCAGATTAAGGAAGTCTTAGGTCGTAATACTCCTCCCGGGGTCACGGGGGTAATTGAAGGGGTTATGGGCCTTTATGACGGTTATTCCTCCCGGGGAGAAGAAGGAAGTACGGCCCATATTGCCAAAATAACCAAAACTCCCGTAATTTTAATTATTGACGGCTCCAAAATGGCCCGCAGCGCTGCGGCCCTGGCCCTGGGATATAAAACCCTGGACCAGGAGGTTAATATAGGGGGCATAATTTTTAACCGGCTGGGAAGTGAGAACCACTACCGTATCTTAAAGGAAGCAGTGGAGTTTTTAGAAGTGCCTGTTTTAGGATATCTTCCCCGGGATATGAATTCCCTGCTTCCTGAAAGACACCTGGGGCTGGTTCCTATTACGGAAATGGAGAAGGTAGAGGAATTTTTAGATTACTGGGCGGAAAAGGTAGAGGATTTCCTTGACCTGGAAAAGCTCCTGGAGATTGCTGATACTGCCGGGGAAATAGAAATGCCCCTTGAGTTAACCATGCCTGCCCTGAGGGAAAAGGGGAAAAACTTTTGCAACCTGGCGGTGGTCAGGGATCGGGCCTTTTCCTTTTATTATCCGGAAAACCTGGAACTTCTCCAGCACTGGGGGGCCAGTATTAAAGAAATAAGCCTTATGGAAGATAAAAGCCTTCCTGAAGACTGCCACGGCCTTTATATCGGGGGAGGATTTCCCGAAGTATTTGCCGGGGAATTGTCCCGTAACGAGTCCATGAGGAAAAGTATCAGGAAAAGGGCCCAAAAGGGAATGCCCATTTACGGGGAATGCGGGGGGTTTATGTACCTGACCCGGGGGATCAAAGATTTTGAAGGGAACTTCCACCCCATGGCAGGCCTTTTCGATTGTACAGCAGTTATGGGTTCTAAGAGAAAAGCCCTGGGTTATACCCTGGTGGAAACCAGGAGGGATAATTTTTTAACCTTTAAAGGGGAAAGGTCCCGGGGCCATGAATTCCACTGGTCAGAGATAGAAAAGCCCGGCCCGGAGGAAGAGGAATTCATATATTCTATTGTTAATAAGGAGGGCCGGGTGGACGGCCTGTTGAAGGATAAAGTTTTAGGTTCGTACGTGCACCTGCATTTTTATAGTAACCCCCTCCTGGCCCGGCGTTTTGTGGAAGCCTGCCGGGAATATAGGGATATTGAGGATTTATCAGGGTAGGGGAAGGAGTAGAGGAATTGTCAGAAAACAGATTAATTTTAGTTACCGGGGGTGCCCGGAGTGGAAAAAGTATATATGCTGAAAAGTTGGCCCGGGAACAGGGGGAGAAGGTGGTATACCTGGCTACCGCTGCCGCCCTGGACAGTGAAATGAAAGAAAGGATTAAGGCTCACCAGGCAGCCAGGCCCTCCAGCTGGTTAACCCTGGAGGAAACCCTGAAGGTGGTAGAAACCCTTCGTAAAATTCCTCCCGACACAGAGGTGGTCCTCCTGGACTGCCTTACCCTCTGGATTTCCAATCTAATGCTGGAAAAAGCAGGCCCCCGAGAGCCTTCGGGGGAGGAAGTTAAATTCCTGGAGGAGGAATTGATCCAGGAGGGGAAAAGACTGGTTGAAGAATTAGGGGAAAGGAACCAGACGGTTATAGTAGTCAGCAATGAATTGGGGTTGGGGGTTGTGCCGGAATTTGTCCTGGGACGTATCTTCAGGGATGTGGTAGGAAAAGCCAATCAAATGCTGGCCCAGGCTGCCGATGAAGTTTATTTTTTGATTAGCAGCATTCCCATGAAAATAAAAGGATAAAGGGGTAAACCAAGTGTGGTGGTATATGAATATTGGCCTGCTCCTGGGTGCTTTTTTAGTTGACCTGGTGGTAGGAGATCCACCGGGAGTTCCCCATCCTGTGGTGGCCATAGGCAGGGGAATCTCCTTTCTGGAAAAAAAGCTTTATAACAAAAATTTAGGACCTCAAGAATTGTACTTACGGGGTCTTATGCTGGTATTTTTAATACTTACCCTTACTGCAGGGATTATTACAGGGGTCCTTCTAGTGGCCTTTTACCTGCACCCCTTCCTGTACCTCTTTTTTTACCTCTGGTTTTTGTCTTCCACCCTGGCGGTAAAGGGCTTAGGGAAGGCTGGCCTGGATATATACCATGCCCTGGGAAAGAAGGATTTGGAGCTGGCCCGCTTCAAAACAGGGGAAATAGTGGGAAGGGATACTTCCTCCTTAGAAGAAGAAGAGGTGGTCAGGGCAGCAGTGGAAACGGTGGCGGAAAATACCGTGGATGGAGTGACCGCACCCTTATTTTATGCTTTTTTGGGAGGCCTTCCCCTGGCCCTCCTTTATAAGGCGGTCAATACCTTAGATTCCATGGTGGGGTACCAGAACGTCAGATACGAATATTTCGGGCGGGCCGCTGCCAGGCTGGACGACCTGGTGAACTATATTCCTGCCCGGTTAACGGTAGTATTTATGTTAATGGCTTCCCTTCTCATGGGTATGGACTGGAGAAGGGGATGGGAAACTCTAAAAGTAGATGCCCGGAAGCATCCCAGTCCCAACAGCGGGTATTCTGAAGCCCTGGTAGCAGGTGTCCTGGGCATTCAGCTGGGAGGGGATAATTACTACCAGGGAAGTATATCCCGCCGCCCCCTCATAGGTAAAGACTTGAAAAAAAAGAAATCCCGGGACATTCTCCAGGCGGTCAGGTTGATGTACCTTGCCTCCCTATTGAACTTGGGGGCCCTGGTTTCGTTATATTTTCTTATAGTTTTTTTAATATATCCTGGAGTTTTTTAACAGTCAGGAGGCATTTCCATGAAGGGATTCCTAGTGGCACTACAATTTTTAACCAGGATTCCGGTAAAAATTGAAGGTAACATTGAAGAAGGGGACCTGGTAAATTCCCTATACTTTTACCCCCTTATCGGATTTATTATAGGCATTCTCTTGGTACTGGTAAACAGCCTTCTGGCAAGTTTTTTACCCCTGGGGGCCAGGTCAGTTGTCCTTCTCACAATTATGGTATTTATATCGGGAGGTCTCCACCTGGATGGTTTTATGGATACCATGGATGGCGTTTGCAGCGGTAAAGACCGGGAAAAGTCACTGGATATAATGAGGGACAGCCGGGTTGGAGCTTTTGGGGTACTGGGTCTGGTGTTAATATTACTGTTAAAGTTGACTTTTTTACAGAATCTTAGCGGTCAGGCTTTAAATTCTGCCCTACTGGTAATGCCCCTGGCTTCCCGCTGGGCTGTGGTAGCCAACATGCCTATGGCTCCTTATGCCCGGGAGGGTTTTGGACTGGGGAAGGTGATGGTGGATAATGCCGGGTGGAAAGAAGTTTTGGTTACCCTGGCCTTTACCCTGGTCATAAGTGCTTATTCCCTGGGGTTTCAGGCTGTATCTCTTTTCTTGCTTTTATTTATTTTTACCTGGTTTTGGTCGGTTTTTTTAAAGGGTAAGATAGGAGGCCTTACGGGGGACACCCTGGGGGCCCTGCTGGAAATTACGGAAGTACTGGTGCTTTTTATATTACTAATTTGATTAAGGAAAAGGAGTCATTAAAATGACCCAAAGGATACATGGAGGAGATGTGGCAAAAGTACAAAAGAGCCTGGGATTTAAAAAGGGAGAACTTATAGATTTCAGCGCCAACATTAATCCCCTGGGGCCCTCCTCTTTGGTAATGGAAGAACTTAAAAACAGCCTGGAGGAAATAATAAATTATCCCGACCCCCGGTGCACCGAACTCCGGGAGGCAGTGGCTGATAATTACCCTGTAGAGGATTCTTCTTTAATATTTGGAAACGGGGCCAGCGAACTCATTTTTATTTTGATGAAAGTACTTAACCCCTCCAGGGTTTTAATTCCTGCCCCCACTTTTATTGAATACCAGTATGGGGCTCAAAGTGTTAACAGCCAGGTAACTTTCCTTAACCTGCCCCATGAAAGGTCCTTTTCCCTACCTTTAGAGGAACTCCTGGAAGAACTTTCCCGGGTTGACCTGGTTTTTTTATGTAACCCCAATAACCCTACGGGTACCCTGTGGAAAAAAGAAGAAATTAAAAATATAATAGAGAGGGCAGGAGCAAAGGGAGTTTGGATGGTGCTGGATGAGGCTTTTATGGATTTTCTTGAAGAAGAGGATAAATATTCCCTTTTAAAAGAAGTTAAGGAGAACCCTTTCCAGAAATTGTTTGTTTTACGTTCCATGACGAAATTTTTTGCCATACCGGGGCTGCGGTTAGGCTGGGGTGCCGGCCCAGGGGAAATAATAAAAAAAATGGAGATGGCTAAAGATCCCTGGAATGTTAATATCCTGGCCCAGGCAGCAGGCAAAAAGGCCCTGGAGGATAAAACCTATATTACAAAGACCAGGGAGTTGATTAAAAAAGAAAAAGGCTTTTTGTATGAGGAACTTGGGAAAATAGAGGGTTTGAAGCCCTACTGGCCTGGAGCAAACTATGTATTTGTGGAGCTGGAGAGAAATTTTCCTGACTCAGGCTTATTAAGGGAAAGACTTTCCCGAAATGGTATACTCATCAGGGACTGTGCCAGCTATCCTAATCTTAATTCCCGATTTTTCCGCACCGCCGTTCGTTGCCGCAGGGAGAATAACCTTTTGATAAAAGCTTTAAAAGAAGTCCTGGGTCAGGGGAGGAGATAGGGGACCATGAATAAAATATTTTATTTACTTCGCCACGGTGAAACACAATGGAATAAAGAATGGAGATTACAGGGACAAAGGGATATTGAGTTAAGTGAAAGGGGCATTGAGCAGGCTTATAAGGCGGCGGAAAGGTTAAGGGATCTGAAAGTAGACTATGCCTTCAGCAGTGATTTGAAACGGGCAGTTAAGACGGGGGAAATAGTTACCCGCTCCTGGGAACTGGAATTAAAGAAAGAACCCCTCTTAAGGGAAGTAAATTTCGGTAAATGGGAGGGGTTAAGATATGATGATTTTACCCCTGGGGAACAGGAGGAATTTCAATCCTGGCTGGATGACCCTGACTGGGAAGCTCCCCAGGGAGGCTCCCAGAGGGAACTCCAGGAAAGGATTAAAAAATTTTTAAGTCAATTCCTGGAGGGAGAAGAGGATAAAAAAATTTTTGTAGCTACCCATGGAGGGCCTATTAAAACTATAATAAGTGAGGCATTGGGGATGGACCTGAAAAATTCTTCCCGGTTGGCGGCTTCCCCTGCTTCCTTGAGCATTGTTCACTATTACGGGAATAAAGGATACCTGGTCCTTTTTAACGACACCTGCCATCTGGCCCATGTTTAATGTGACAAAATTACCACAAAATCGACCAGATCCCCTGGCAGGATTTTTCATTTTTCTCACGAATTATCATATAAGAGTATGGACATAATAGTTTTATCCTCTAAAGGGAGGGTCTACCATGACAGAAGAAAAGAACAACAATCAGGAGGAAGGCCAGGTTATAAAGTTCAAAGTTCGTTTTGATTACAAGGGAAAAAGTAAGCCTCCCAAGCTGTTTTTTGGTGGAAAGAATTCCGAAAACAGTGCCGAAGATTTAAGGGATCAGCAGATGGCTATGTGGAGAAATATTCCCATTCAGGGAGTAAGGGTTGAAAATATTGATTTGGGTGAGATTTATACCGTTTATGACGAAGAGGTAGAAGATGAAGTAGCTTATGCTCCTATGGAACTCCTGGTCTCAGCCGATAATATTGAAGACCTGGTAAGATTTATTGTGCGGGAGGAGTTTCGCCGCATAGAATTTCTTGAGCCTGAATCCATCGAGTTAAATAAACAGCTCATGGAAAAGCTTTTTTTCAGGATGAATGAAGAAATGAAAACCCAAATTTATATCAGGACTAAAAAATATAAGGAATAGTTAGTTAAAAAAATATATAGTAAGGACACAAAAGGTATGACAGCCCCCAGGGGCTGTTTTTTTATTTTAAAAGAATTATTATTTTAAATTCAACATAAAATATTACCGGGTAATTATGTTTTTTTGGAGGGAGAG
>SKLX01000116.1 GCA_007121375.1 Bacillota bacterium
ACATAAAGGCTGCTAGGGGCAATGCAATTAATGCAGCCCAGTTTTTGTTTCTATCTTTATCCATCGTTAACAGCATTAAAATCCCTCCTCTAAGTTTATTTTTCTAATAATTTAGTTTTTTTATTCAAAGAAATTTTTAAGGAAGGGTTTTTAAGATGGAGAAAAGGGAGGCAGTTATATTGAAAAGCTGGCAGAAAAGCTGTATGATAACTTTTTAGAAGTTAATAACAAATAACAAGGGGAGGTGAAGGCGTTTTACGCCAAGTAAATTGAACAGAAGAATACTTGCTGTAGATGTAGGAGGTGGGACCCAGGACATCCTGGTTTACGATGAGTCCCAGCCCGTTGAGAATAATTATAAAATGATTTTACCTTCTCAAACAACGGTCCTGGCCAGGAAAATTAAAAAACTAACCGGGGATAAAAAGGCAATTTTCCTTGAAGGCCACCTTATGGGAGGAGGCCCCTGCGTCAGGGCTTTGAAGCTTCATTTACGCAGGAATTTACAGGTATACAGCACACCCCAGGCAGCAAAAACCATTAAGGATAACCTGGAAAAAGTTGAGAAAATGGGAGTGGTCATCAGGGATAAGGCTCCCGAAGGGGCCGTGCCCCTTTCCCTGGGAGATATAAACCTGGAGGCCCTGCAAAATTTAATGGATAATTTTGAAATTGAAATGCCTGAAAAATTTGCTGTTGCCGTCCAGGACCATGGGGAGTCTCCGGAAATGAGCAACAGGCTTTTCAGGTTTAAGCACTGGGAAAATTTCATCAAAGGGGGCGGAAATTTGACAGACCTGGCTTACTACCAGGTACCTTCTTACCTGACCCGGATGAAGTCTGTTCAGCAGATCGTCCCCGATTCTTTGCTTATGGATACCTGCACCGCCGCCGTTTGGGGAGCTTTGGAAGATGAATATGTTGCCAGTCACCGGGAAAAAGGATTGACCCTGGTTAATTTAGGCAATCAACACACCCTGGCCGTTCTTTTAAAGGGGTCTCGCATATATGGACTTTTTGAACATCATACAGGGATTATGTCTCCTTCAGAATTAAATAGCTTTTTGAATAAGTTGAAGTCAGGAGTCCTCACCCACCAAGAGGTTTTTGACAGCGGTGGCCACGGATGCTATATAAGCAAAGATTACGAAGGTAGTTTTGATTTTACAGCTGTTACGGGTCCTCAGCGCCACCTGGCCAGGGAGTTGGGCTATTACCAGGCTGCTCCCTATGGGGATATGATGCTTTCCGGTTGCTTTGGCCTGGTAGCAGCAGCCCTTGCCCTGGAGAATGAGGGTAATTAATAGCTAAATATTAATGATTATTTAATAAGACGACGGCGCATTAAAATCAGGGGAAAGGAAAATAAAAGTACAGCAAATAACAGGATGATAAAAAAGTGAAGGAAAAGCATTACTGATACCTGGCCTATGGCCAGGTTTCTGCTTATTTCTACGGCATGGAAGAGGGGGGTCATCCAGGCTATTACCTGCACAAAAAAAGGCATGTTTTTAACGGGAAAGAAAACACCGGAAAATAAAAACATGGGGGTTATAATCAGGGTAAAATAATAAGCATAGGAATCGAAATTAGGGGATATGCTGGTCCAAATCATGGCGGTTTCAGCAAAAACAATTCCTACAATAAACAGGAGGGGTGGGGTTAAAAGAACCCAGGGAGAACTGATTAATCCTAAAATAGTCACGACTGCCAGGAAAACAGTCCCGTATAAAAAGCTTTTAAATGCTCCATAAATAATTTCACCCGTTACTACCTCATCAATGCTCAGGGGAGTAGTAATCATGGCATGAAATATTCGGTGAAGCTGCATGCGGGTAAAACTTCCGTAAGTGCATTCAAAGGAGGTTGACCACATGGCCGAGGATACAACCAGCCCCGGGGCAATATATTGAAGGTAGGATATGCCTTCAACCTCCTCCACGTAAACTCCCAGGCCAAAACCCAGGGCAGCAAGGTATAAAAGGGGTTCTATAAAGTTAAACATCAGGCTGCTTTTCCAGTGCTTCAAAAAAACCAGAAAGTTTCTATTAAAAACCTTTAAAGCACGAGTGGTTACTTGTGGTTTATAAATATAATACTTATTAATCAGGTTGACCATTTATAGTCCTCCCCGTTAACTTTAAAAAAACATCTTCCAGGGTAGCCGGTCTTAGAAGTTGGTAAGAAAACGGTATATTTATTAATGGCAAATTTTCTAATAATTCCTGTCCGTTGCTGGTAAAAAGATAAAGAAAGTTTCCTTCCCGTCGATAATCATGGCAGCAATCCCCTAACCTTTTTTTCAGCTCCTGGGGGTCAATAGGGGTCTCCTGGGGTAATCCCAGTTCTATTACTTCTTTACCTATGTGTTTTAATATCAGGTCCCGGGGGCTGCCTTCTTCTAAAATTTTCCCCCGGTCCATAATTACCAGTCGATCACAAAGGACAGAAGCTTCTTCCAGGTAGTGGGTAGTCAGGATAATGGTAAGGCCCTTTTCTTTTAAATAACGCAGCTGATCCCATACCAGATGTCGGGCATGGGGGTCAAGGCCGGTGGTAGGTTCATCCAGTACCAGAACCCGGGGATGGTTAATTAAAGATCTGGCTATTACCAGGCGTCTTTTCATACCCCCCGAAAGGTTTTCTACAAGGGCATCAGATTTTTCAGAAATACCCATAAACTCTAAAAGTTCCCGGGCCCTCTTTTGGGCAGTCTTCCTGGGAATATTGAAATAACTGGCAAATAAAATCAGGTTATCTTCCACGCTTAATTCCGGGTCCAGGTTATTGTCCTGGCTTACTACTCCCAGGAGGTTTTTAATTTGGGAAGGATTTTTGGAAACTTCCATATCTAAAACTCTAAGTTCTCCTGAAGTAACAGGGGAAAAACAGTACATCATTTTAACAACGGTGGTTTTACCTGCACCGTTGGGTCCTAAAAAACCAAAGGATTCTCCCTGCTGAATTTCGAAATCGATGGAATCTACAGCTTTAATTCCATTATAAATTTTGGTAAGTTTCTTTCCTTTTACTGCTACCATATTATCCCCTTAAACTGTTCTTATCAGGGTAAATTATAACATATTCATCAAGGAAAAAAATTAGTAAGAATTTTCTTTCTTTTTAAATGTGAAGTTATTAATATGTTATAATATAAAGGATTGTTTCCGGAGGTGGTATAGTGATAATAGTTGGGGTAGGAAACAATATGGTTAAACTGGGTGATGCAGGATATTACAAATGTCCCCGCTGCCACAATGAGTGTCCTTTTTGTGTTATGGAAATATCAAAAAAATTTGATGTTTTTTGGATTCCCGTAGCTAAATGGGACAAAAGGTATTACCTGACCTGTACTATATGTAGCTATGGTTACGAGGTTCAAAAAGAGGAAATAAACCAGTATATAAAAACCGGAGCAGGTGTTTAAAAGATGCGCCTGGGATGTCACCTTTCTATAGCTAAAGGTCTGCCTAAATCACTGGAAATGGCCAGGGAAGTAAAGGCCAGCACCTTTCAATTTTTTACCCGAAACCCCCGGGGAGGATCAGCAAGAAACATTACCACCAGGGAGATAGAAAAGTGGAAGGAATTAAGAAGAAATGAAGATCTTTATCCTGTGGTGGGACACCTGCCTTATACTTTGAACCTTGCTGCCTCCAGGGAAGAGACTTATTCTTTCGCCAAAAGGGTTCTTTTAGAAGACTTGAACCGAATGGAAGAAATTGGTGCCGAATACCTGGTCCTGCATCCCGGAAGTCATGTTAACCAGGGGAGAGAAAAGGGTCTCGTTAAAATTATAAAGGCCCTGGAGGAATCCCTGTTAAAATTTAAAGGTAATTCCATGCTCCTTTTGGAAACTATGGCTGGCCAGGGTACCGAAATTGGCACTTTGCTTGATATAAAAGAGATAATGGATTCCTTGGGCAACCCGGATAGCATGGGAGTTTGCCTGGATACCTGTCATTTATTTGCTGCAGGGTATGACTTTCAAAAAAGGCAAGAAGTTCAAAGATTGATTGATGATCTGGAAACCCTGGTAGGGCTGGATAAGGCAAAAATATTTCACTTGAGTGATTCCAAATATCCCCTGGGAAGCAAAAAAGATCGCCACCAGTTTATGGGGAAGGGGTATATTCAAAAAGAAGGGTTCCTTAATGTGCTGAAGGATCCAGTTTTTAAGGATATAACATTTATTCTAGAGCTTCCTGTTAAAGATTACCTGGAATATAAAGGAGAAATCAAACTTATAAGGGAATGGTTAAAAACTGAATGATCCTTTCATTCAGTTTTTTTGACCTTAAATTTCTTTAAAATTTCTTTAAAATACTACGTTTTCCAGTTATAATAATAGTTAAATGGTGATAAACCGGGAAAAGGAGGTAAGAATAATAATGGCTGAGGAAATTGTTGTCTATACAAAAAGTGGATGTCCTTACTGCAAAAACTTAAAGGAAGAATACACAGAAAAAGGTATACCTTTTAAGGAGATTAATGTATCCATGGATGAAGAGGCCAAAAAGTTTGTTAAAGAGGTACTTATGGTTAATAAGGTTCCGGTAACAGTAAAAGATGGGAAACTGGATACTATAGGATATAAGGGTCAGGGGTGAACAATTTAGTTAATTCGGCCGTGAGCCGGAATTTATTTTTTCCAAGGGAGGGATTTGCCAATGCTAATCGGTGTAATAAGTGATACCCATGGTTCTCAGAAGGGGTGGATAAAAGCAATGGACCATTTCCAGGGCTGTGAAATTATTTTCCATGCAGGTGATGTTTTATATCACGGGCCTCGAAATCCACTGCCAGATGGTTACGACCCCAGGGAACTGGCTAATTCCATAAATAATTCTTCCTTACCTGTTTTTATGGTCAGGGGAAACTGTGATGCTGAAGTAGAAGAAGTAATGCTGGAGGTGCCCCTCTTATCACCCTATTTTTATTCTTACCTGGAGGGAGTTAGAGTTCTTCTTTTACACGGAACAAATATGCAGGAAGAAGAGCTGGCCCAGTTAGGGGAAAGATATAAGGCAGATCTAGTAATATTTGGGCACATTCATACTCCTGTTGCTAAAAAGGCAGGAAAGACAGTTTTGTTTAATCCCGGATCTCCTTCCCTGTCCTTTAATACTGAACCTACCATAGGAATTTTAGATACAGATATAAAAAAGGTTAAAATTATAACTCTGGAAAAAGGAGAAATTTTTTCAGAACTTTCATTTTAATGAAGATTTAAGATAAAGGTTGTTTGAAACAAAATTGATATCAGGAAGGAGGTGAAAAAATGTCAGGGAAAAAGGAAGAAGTTATTTTTTCCAGTGAAGAACCCCGCAGTGTAGCAGAAATAGGAGATTTTTTAATACAGGCCGGCCAGAAGTTAAAGGAACAGGGCTCTTTTA
>SKLX01000157.1 GCA_007121375.1 Bacillota bacterium
AAGCTCTCCATAGAAACTTCTATCAGGGAAGAAAGGGGTAAGGAAATATCTGATTCCAGGAGGATATAAACAATACCTAAAGCCTGTCTTCTCAAGGCATAGGGATCCTGGGAACCGGTAGGCTGAATGCCAATTCCAAAAGCTCCCACAATATTGTCAATTTTATCCCCCAGGCTGACCAGGGATCCTGCCAGGGTTTCGGGGAGTTCGTCACCGGCATAACGGGGCAGGTAATGCTCGTAAATACCCCTGGCGATAACTTCTCCTTCTCCCGCCAGGTCCGCATATTCTCGCCCCATTATTCCCTGAAGCTCGGGAAACTCATATACCATAAGGGTCATCAGGTCAAACTTGCAAAGGTATGCCACCCGGGAAACCTGTTTTTGAGGTTCTTCCTTCAGGTTCATCTTTTCTGCCATATATTCCGATAACTTTTTTATACGCTGGGTTTTGTCATATAGGGTTCCCAGATCTTCCTGAAAAATAACATCTTTTAATTTTTCCACATACTCGTCGGGTTTGGTCTTTTGATCCTCCCGGAAGAAAAACTGGGCATCAGCCAGGCGGGCCTTTAAAACCCGCTCGTTTCCAACTTTAACATTTCCCTTAACATCCTCTTTTACATTACTGATGGTAATGAAATAGGGTAAAAGGCTCCCCTCCCGGGATACTACAGGGAAGTACCTCTGGTGGGACTGCATACTGGTAATGAGGACTTCTTCAGGTATCTCCAAAAAATCAGAAGAAAATTCTCCTGCTACAGCGTAAGGATATTCCACCAGATAATTTACTTCATTAAGGAGGCCCTCCTCCTGGAGGGGGACACCTCCCAGGGAGGTAGCGGCTTCCTTCGCCTGCTTTTTAATTATTTCCTCTCTTTCCTCCTGGTCAACAATCACATAAGAATCAGCCATTATTTTTAAATACTCTCCAGGTGCCTTAACTTCAAAGGGTCCGGGAGCCAAAAACCGGTGGCCATAGGTCAGGTTCCCTGCTTCCAGGCCGGCATAATTAAAGGGAAGTTTATCTTCACCATACATGGCTAAAATCCACCTGATAGGCCGGGCGAAACGAACCTCTTTAGAGTACCAGTACATGGGCTTGGGAAAGGAAATATCCTCTATCACTTTCCTTAATATTCCCGGGAGCAGCTCAATGGTCTTACCCCCCTGGATTTTCTTGGTGGCAAAAACATACTCTCCCCCCTGAAACTCTTCTATGGTAAGGTCCTGGATCCTAACTCCCTGGGAGCGGGCAAAACCTTCCGCAGCTTTGGTGGGATTTCCCTGGTCATCAAAGGCCGCCTGTTTGGCCGGCCCCTTTTTCTTTTCCTCCAGGTCCGCCTGATTTTCTTCTACCCCCTTTACCAGAAGGGTTAACCGCCGGGGGGTTCCATAGGTTTTAACCTTATCAATCTTTATGCGATTTTCATCAAATAAATTTACGGCGATTTCTTCCATCTGGTCCAGGGCGCTGTCCATAAACCTGGCAGGTATTTCTTCCGTCCCAATTTCCAGTATTAATTCCCTGTTACTCATTCTTTTCACCCCTTTCCCTTAAAAGAGGAAACCCAAGATTCTTCCTCTGCTCCATGTATTTTTCCGCACAAAGGCGGGCTATATTCCTCACCCTGCCAATGTATCCTGTCCTTTCTGTTACGCTTATGGCTCCCCGGGCATCCAGCAGATTAAAGGTGTGGGAGCATTTAAGGACGTTATCATAACCGGGTAATACCAGATTCATTTCCAGCAATCGACCCGCTTCCTTTTCGTAAATATTAAACAGGTTGAAAAGGACTTCCGGGTCAGACTTTTCAAAGCAGTAGTAGGAATTTTCCACCTCGGCCCGGTGAAAAACTTCACCGTAGGTAATACCATCAACCCATTCCAGGTCAAAAACATTTTCTTTACCCTGGATAAACATGGCGATGCGTTCCAGGCCGTAGGTTAATTCCACGGGTACAGCCTCCACGTCGAAGCTGCCCACCTGCTGGAAGTAAGTAAACTGGGTGATTTCCATACCGTCCAGCCATACTTCCCATCCCAGGCCCCAGGCTCCTAGAGTAGGAGACTCCCAGTTGTCTTCCACAAAGCGGATATCATGCTCCAGGGGATCAATCCCCAGGGAATAGAGGCTTTCCAGGTAAAGGTCCTGGATATCCGGGGGAGTAGGCTTTAAGATAACCTGGTACTGGTGGTGCTGGTGTAAACGGTTGGGGTTTTCACCATACCTTCCGTCGGTAGGCCTCCGGGAAGGTTCCACGTATCCTACATTCCAGGGCTCAGGCCCCAGGGAACGCAAAAAAGTAGCAGGGTTCATGGTACCTGCGCCTTTTTCTACGTCATAGGGCTGCCAGATGAGACACTTCCTTTTTGCCCAGTAGTCTTCAAGTTTTAGAATGACTTCTTGAAAGTTCATTTTGCTCCTCCTGTAAATTTTTTAAGGAAAATAAAAAATCCCTTGCACCCCATAGTTTAACTATAGGGACGAGAGATCTTTCCCGCGGTTCCACCCTACTTGACTCCATGAAAGAGGAGTCCCCTTGTTATAACTGCTCCGGAATGCCCTTCACCAGTATCCTTTACCAGGCTTCTCACCACTCCCTGGCTCGCTGTTAAATTACCACTGGCTACTCCTTCCCTTCATAGCAAAAGGGCGATTAATTTTTATTAACTTTAACAAAAAAACCTTTAAATGTCAAGATTTTTAACGGCTGTGGATATTATTTTACTCTACGGGCCCTTCTGGTCTTTCGGACTGGTCCTCCTGGTCTTTTGGCTTTTCTTCTGAAGATCTTTTATCCAGGTGAAGGGAATAACGGGTAAATAGTAGGAGGAGGGTACCTACGGCTGCTGCCTTGGGAAAAACCAGGGCCCCCGCTGCTCCCAGGGGAGCAGGAATATCCGCTACCGTCTTTTCCCTGGATTTAACCTTTATCCTGGTATCCGAGCTCTTTTTCAATATTTCCCGGAACCGGTTGATGGCTTCCCTGTATTCCCCCTGGTTTATCCAGTTTTTTTCCCGTTCCTCCAGAAGTATAACGGCTTCAACTACATCTCCCTGTACCGCCTCCAGGGCCGCCTTGGCTTCCTTATAAGAAGAACCCGTTCTTTCCTTAACCTGGTCTATCTTTTCCAGGGTAATGGACATGAAACTCGCCCCTTTCTTAAGCTACAATCTTAGCTTATGTTATTATAACACTTTTTATCCAAATTTTTAATGGTCCTCTTCTCCTGCCAGGCCTTCCAGAAAAGCCAGGGATTTGCAGGAGCCCAGGTTCATGTTGTACTCCAGAAATTTCTTATTGATAAATGCAATCTCCTTCTTATGGGGAGGCTGGATTTTTAAAATCTTTAGGCGGGATAAGTCAGAAGTTATCAGCTTTTTTAATAGGGAACGAACCCCCAGGGATATCTTTAAAGAATGGCCCTGACTGGAGGTGCACCTGGAGCATAAAAGGCCTCCCTCTCTATAATCCAGCCGGTAAGAAGGGGCTTCACCGCCGCAGGCCAGACATCCCTCCAGGTGGGGCTGGTAACCGGAAAGGCTGAGGAGTTTTAACTCAAAGGAACGGGCCAAAACCTCCATATCCCCTTCCCCTTCTTCCAGGGCTTTAAAAGCCGACAAAAGAAGCCAGTAAATTTCGGGACTGGGCACTTTTTCTTCCAGGAGCTTTCCTGACAGCTCACAAAAATACTGGCCGTAACTGTACTTGAATAAATCCTCCCGGAGGGAATAAAAAGAATTTTTAATTTCCGCCTGGGTAACGGTAGCCAGGGTTTTACCCATGTAAAAAAGGAATTCCCCCCGGATAAAAAGCTGGACACAGGCGGCCAGCTTGCTTTTGGTCTTGCAGGCTCCCCGGGCGATGGAGGGAATTTTACCTGCATCTGGGGTAAGTATAGTTAAGAGCTTATCGGCTTCCCCGTAATTACCCGACCTGATCACCAGACCTTCTGTGCGAAGATTTTTCATAATGATATCCAGCCCTTCTCCCTTTGCTTGCCCCTGGTTGTCCTGCCGAGCCCGTTACCCGACTACTGCTGGGAATAACCCAGGTTTTTTAACTGCTGTTTTTTACTGCGCCAGTCTTTTTTCACCTTTACCCATAGTTCCAAATAAACTTTGGAGCCCAGGAGCCTTTCAATATCTTCCCGGGCCTTCTTTCCGATTTCCCGAAGCATGCTGCCGGATTTTCCTACGATAATCCCCTTCTGGGACTCCCGCTCCACGTAAATATTGGCGCTTATATATACCAGATCCTTCCCTTCCCGTTCCTTCATTTCTTCCACCTCTACCGCCACCGAGTGGGGGACCTCATCCCGGGTAAGCTCCAGGATTTTTTCTCGAATTAACTCTGCCGCCACGAAGCGTTCCGGCTGGTCCGTGATCATATCCTCGGGATAATACTGGGGACCTTCGGGTAAGTACTCAATTATGGTACCCAGGAGGGAGTCCACATTATCCCCCTGGAGGGCTGAAATGGGAATTACCTGGGCAAAATCATGAAGGCGCCGGTAATTATCCATTATGTCTTCCAGTTCCCCCTTTTTGACCAGGTCCGATTTATTTATAACTAAAAAAACGGGAGTTTTGACCTCCCTTAAAATATTGGCTATATATTCATCCCCCCGGCCCGGGGTGTAGGAGGCCTCCACCAAAAAAAGGATGATATCCACATCTTGAAGGGCCTCCAGGGAAACCCTCACCATGTATTCCCCCAGCTTATGCTTTGGCTTGTGTAACCCCGGGGTATCCAAAAAAATAATTTGAGCCTGGGAAGTAGTTAAAATACAGGTTATTTTATTCCTGGTAGTTTGAGGCTTTTCAGAAATTATAGCCATTTTCTCTCCTATTAACCGGTTCAGGAGAGTTGATTTCCCTACATTAGGCCTTCCTATAATGGCAACCAGCCCTGACTTAAACATGTTTACCTCCATATGCATATTCATTAATATTCCAGGTTTTTTATTTATGCAGGATAATGACTTTAAATTTAACTTCTCAAGGTAGCCTTTAAGGTATCCGGGTCCAGGAGTATTTCCAGGGCAGTATCCACGTCCTTAACCGCCATATCGGCTTTTAAAAGGGAAGGAACGCTGCAGCCTTCCTCTCCTAACACTGCTATCCCCAGGAGGGAGGCTTCCAGCATTAACTGGTCATTATCCCCGTTTCCCAGGGCAATGGTTTCACCAGGCCCTTTTTCCCTTATAAATTCAGCCTTTCCTTCCTTTTCCCGGCCTTTTTTAATAAGACACACTTCTGCTTCCAGGCTGCTGCAAAGGTGATGAGCCTTTCCCCGGGTATCAGCCGTCAAAACATACACGTTGACCCTGCGGGAAAGCTCATTAATCAATCGCCTGGTTGATTCGCGGATTTTACCCTGGAAGGCAATGGTTCCGTTCAGGTCCAGGACCAGGTGCTTTATTCTCAGAATCCCGCGGCCGGGAATATCATAAAACAATCCCTTTTCACTGGGAATTTCCTTCATTGATCATATTCTCCCTTATTCCTTTTGGGTCTTCTCCCTGAAAATGTTTTGGCTTTCACACCTGGGGCAGGCAAGGTCTTTGCCCCTCTGGCCTGTGCCAAAGGGAACCTCCCAGCTGTGGCTGCAGTTACTGCATTTAAAATGGCGCATGTTAAGCTTAAACCTGCCGCCTTCTATCCTGATGGCTTTGGCTCCCGTTAAAGCTTCCGCCACTTTACTGCGGGCGGAAGTTAAAATCCGCTGGAAGGTGGGGCGGGAAACCTTCATCCTTTCAGCGCAGGCCTCCTGCTCCAGCCCCTCCACATCCTTTAAACGTAATGCCTCCAGTTCCTCTACATTAAGAATAACTTCTTCCAGTTCTCGAAGGGGAACACCTGCAGGCTTAAAGTAATTGTGGTGGGGAATATTTTCTACGTGTCTCCATTTAGGAGTTCGAGGCATCCTCCTGGCCTCCCTTCCGGCATTCTTTACAGCGGCCGAAAATATTCAGAGTATGATAATCCAGCTGGAAATCATGCCCTTTGCAAATTTCCTCCTGCCGCTTTTCTATTACCGGATCTTCAAACTGAACAACTTTTCCGCAGTCCAGACATACCAGGTGGTCATGGTGGTAATGACCGAAAATATGCTCGTAATAGGCCTTACCTTCCCCAAAATCCACCTTTTCCACCAGGCTGCTATCTACCAGGAGATTCAGGGTCCGATAGACGGAAGCCCGGGATACATCTTTCCCCTCCTTCTTTAACATGAAGAGGAGGTCCTCTGCATCGAAATGGTCATGGATGGAAAAGACCTTTTTTAATATTTCCTTTCGCTCTGAAGTAAGCTTTAAACCCTTATCCTTCAGGTACTCATGGAATTTATCCAGGGCAGCTTCAGAAACTTTCAATTCCATTCACCTACTTTTTCCAGCTTTCCTCGTGAAACCAATATAAGTTATTTTAACACAGTTAAAGGCCTTTGACAAAGGTATTAATCCTGGTCACAGGTGTGACCCGGGCCATGACTGCAAAAACTTTCTCCCTGTTCTAACTGGTCCCGGAGGAAACTTTCTATTACCTGTTTCAACTCCCCCGAAACCCCCGTAATGGGTTCAATATTCCTCTCTTTAAATAAGTTCTGGGCTTTGGGGCCCATTCCTCCCGCAATAATATAAGAAACTTCAAAGGAAGAGAGAAAAAGGGGGAGAAAGCCCGGTTGGTGCCCGGGATTCAATATAGTTTCCCTGTTAACTACCTGGTTTCCTCTAATATCTACAATGGTATATTCAGGACATCGTCCAAAATGTTCCGCTACGAAACCCTCATCTGTTGCCAGGGCAATTCTCATTTTCATTTCTCCTTTCATTTTGTTATATGTAATAGTTCAATAAAGGGGGTAAAGGAATAATTTTCAGCCCTTTACCCCGGGATAACTATTGTTCTTCCCCTTCAGGGGAAGATTCAAGTTCCTTAATCCTTTTTTTGATGGATTCCATTTCTTTTTCCAGGAACTTTGCTTCTTCCTTTAAAAACTCCAATTCTTCTTCCTTTTCCACCTGGGGCGATTCTTCCTCATAATAATCATAAGGATGAGGTTCACAGCCATAGGCCCAGGGAACAGGCCCCGGCCGGGAACAGGCTTGAAAAAAGCGCCTTCTCAGCCTTAATCCTGCTCCTCTGCCTACTCCTCGACCTGGAGAGACGGGGCCCCTTCTAAGACCACTCCGAAAACCTCTCCGGGGGGTATCCCAGGCAGGTTCTCCACAGCAACCCAGGCCTCTTCCCGTCCGGGGGCCATATCCTGCAGGCCCTCTTCTGTCAAATCCTGGCATATTTTTTCACCTCCTTCTGTTTTATGTAGGTAAGTCTGCCGTTAAATTAACCTCTGCAGCCTGCCCTGGTTGTACTTCTCTATAACCTCCCCTACCCTATCCCCCGATCCTTCATATACCTCTATATCCCCTTCCTGTAAGGCGGATTTGGCGTGGGGGCCAACCTTTCCTGTAATGAGCTTTTTAACCCCCTGGTCCATTAAAAATTGAACGGCTTTAACTCCGGCCCCTCCTTCGGCTTCTATCCCGGGATTAGGAACTCCCTCCAGCTTATCGGACCCTTCATCCAGGAGGATAAAATAGGGGGCACGGCCAAAACGAACTTCAAATTTTGAATCCCCGTGGGGCCCTGCGCTTGTCACTGCTACCATGGACACTTTCTTCACCTCCTGATTTTTAATTATTTATGGTTACAGGTTATTTAAAATTTCCTGCCACAGGCTTTTGACCTCCCGGGAAGCCCTGCCCTGGGAATACTCGGTCAGAGGCACACCTTCCACCAGGGAAGCGGATACTCCCGGGTCAAAACCGATGCGGGCAGCTACCTTTATGTCTTTTTTACCGCAGAAATCCTCTACCTCCTGGGATTTACCCTCATGGAGGTCATACTTATTTATACATGCCAGGAGGGGAACCCGAAAATGCTTGGAAGTATCGGCAATCCTTTCTAAATCGTGCAGGCCTGAAAGGCTGGGCTCGGTAATGATGAGGGCCAGGTCCGCCCCTGTTATAGAAGCTATCACCGGACAGCCAATCCCCGGCGGTCCATCGGAAATGATGTACCGGGCCCCTTCCTCCCGGGCCAATTCCCAGGATTTTCTTCGGAGGGCAGCCACCAGCTTTCCTGAATTTTCCGCCCCAATTCCCATCCGGCCGTGTATAAGGGGACCGTGCCTGGTTTCCGATAAATACCATTTTGCCGCCATCTCCTCCTTCATTTCTATAGCCCCTTCAGGACAAAGGTGATAACAGAAATGGCACCCCTCACAGTTAAGGGAATTCACCTGGAAATCCTTTATTCCCTCGAAACGGCACATGCTCTCACAAAAACCGCATTCACTGCATTTTTCCTTATCAATGGAAGCTATACTTCCCCCATAAAATTCATGTTCTTCCCGGACCCGGGGGTTTAAAAGAAGATGAAGGTCCGAGGCGTCCACATCACAATCCACCATGACCTTTTGGCTTGCCAGGTGAGCAAAAGATCCCACCAGGGTGGTTTTACCCGTGCCTCCCTTGCCGCTTATTACTACAATTTCTTTAGCCATGGAACTTCATCAACTCCTTCATCCCGGACCACAGATCTTTAAAGGCTTCCCTTACCCAGGTAATCTCTTCTATCAAGGAAACCCCTTCAGCATTAAGGCGAGCAATTTCCCGGTCAAAGGGAAGCTTCAGGAGGAGGGGTATTTTTTCCCTTTTGCAGAATTTCTCCACTCCATCATCTCCCAGGTCTGCTCTATTCAAAACCACTCCGTAGGGAACCTTCAGCTCCTTCAAAAGCTGCACCAAAAGGTCCATGTCATTTAAGCCAAAGGGGGTAGCTTCTGTTACTATCAAGCAAAAATCAATATTCTTCAGGGAAGCTACCACGGGGCAGGAAGTCCCCGGGGGGACATCTATTACCGTGACCTGGGCCCTGTCCTGGTATTTTTTCACTTCCTTTATCAGGGGAGGAGCCATAGCTTCTCCAATATTTAAAATCCCGTGGACAAATCCCATACCCCGGTAAAAACCCACCTCCATTAACCCAATCTCCCGGGGAACTTCTACCATGGCCTCCCGGGGACAGAAATATATGCAGGATCCGCAGCTGTGGCACATGTGTTCATAAAAGAGAATTTTTTTCTTCAAAATCGCCAGGGCATTGAAGGCACATACTTCACTGCATCGGCCACAATAATCGCAGTTGTCCTGGTTTACCTGGGGAACGGGCACCGTATGGGGGTATGACTTTTCAAAGGAGGGCTTTAAAAATAAATGGGCATTGGGCTCCTCCACATCACAGTCCAGAAGATATACCTGGTAATCCTCCTTTATTAAATTGGCCAGATTTACTGCCACTGTGGTTTTTCCAGTGCCGCCCTTGCCGCTAGCTACCGCAACCTTCATTTTTTTCCACTCCCGGTCATTTTTATTATGAGCTTATGTTCTTTTAATTTCATTTTAAGCTTGTTATGAGCATATGTCAATATTTAATTCCTGAAAATAAAAAAACTTTCCTTGACGTAAAGGAAAGTTAACAAAAAACTACACTGTGTTGTTTTTTGTTAAGTTATTTAGGTGCGGGCCCATCCCAGGCTCTTTTTCTTTTCGTAGTCCCGCAGGGCGTAGTGAAGGGCGGTTATGCTTAGTTTGGCACAGTGGGCCTTATCTTCCGGGAGGCCCTCCAGGGCCTGTACAATATCACTGCCGGTAATTTTTCTGGCCTCCTCCAGGGGCTTACCCATTACCATTTCGGTGAGCATACTGGTGGTGGCTATTAAGGTACTGCAGCCAAATATTTTAAACTTAATGTCTTTAATTACTCCCCGGTTCACCTGCAAATATATTATAATTTGGTCTCCACAGTCGGGATCTCCATAATCTCCGACCCCGTGAGCGTCATGAATATAACCTATATTTCGAGGATTGGTAAAGTGGTCCATGACCTTTTCGTTATACATGTAACTCCCCCCCTGCTTTTTACTAATAATCTTCACTCTTTATTTTCCCACTTCTTTAAAACTAAATCAAGTTCAACATTAGAGGACTTTTTTTATTTCTTTATAATAGGAATTATTGTTGTTCTTCTTCTCCAGGGCTGCCGCCCGGTGGCAGGCCACCCTTTGAAATCCCTTTTCCTTTAAAGGAGGTTCCTCCCTGCTGCAAAGTTCCGTAGAATAAGGACAATGGGCATAGTAAGGGCAGCCCTTTCCCTCTTCTTCTTTTAATTTAACTGTCCTCCTCAGGGAGGGGACCTCCCTTTCCAGGGAAGGGGCCATATCCAGTAATAATTCAGTATAAGGATGGAGAGGAAACCGGAATACTTCTGAAGTCGGTCCTTCCTCCACGATTTTTCCCAAAAACATTACCGCTACCCGGTCCCCTACCTTCCCGGCCAGGGCCAGGTCATGGGTGATTAAAAAGAGGGCAAAGCCCTGTTCATTTTGCAGGTGCATTAAGAGTTTTAACATTTTGGCCTGAACGCTGGCATCCAATGAAGCACTGGGCTCATCGGCGATAAGGACCTTGGGCTTCATGACCAGGGCCCGGGCAATGGTGACCCTTTGGAGTTCTCCCCCGCTCAGCTCGTGGGGATACTTGTGGAGGAAAAAGCTATCCCCGGGAAGCCCCACCAGCCCCAAAGCCTCCTTAACCCCCTGGACACGGGTTTCTTTATCCCCTATGCCCTGGATTTCCAGGGGTTCCTCCACCAGATCATGGACCATCATCCGGTGGCTTACAGCTTCCTGGGGATTTTGAAAAAGGATCTGGAGCCGGCGCCTTAAATCTTTCTTCTCCCGGCCTTTTAAGCTATAAATCTCCCGGTCCTGGAAATAAACTTTACCCTCTGTAGGCTGGTTGATACCAGCCAATATGTGGGCCAGGGTAGTTTTCCCTGAACCGCTTTCTCCTACCAGGGCCAGGATTTCCCCTTCCTTCAAAGTTACCCCGGCGCCGTCTACGGCGTTAAAATAGATTTCTTTCCCTTCTTTCCCCTGCCGGGGGAACCTGCGGACCAGGTTTTCTCCCCGAAGGAGAGTTATAATACCCCCCCGATGACAGGCCAGGGCCCCCTCCTCCGCCTCCACCAGGCAAGGCTTTTCCTGGCTGCATTTTTCCAGGGCCTGGGTGCAGCGGGGATGAAAGGGACAGCCGGAAGGGGGTTCTACCAGGGAAGGAAATTCTCCCCTTATACCCTGGAGGTCCTTTACCGTGGTCCTGGTAGGATAGGCCCGTACCAGGGCCCGGCTATAGGGATGCTTTGGTTCCCTCAGGAGGCTTTCCGTAGGCCCTGTTTCCATGATGCTCCCCGCATAGAGGACGGCGGTACGGCGGGTAAGCTTTATTACGGTAGAAAGGTCATGGGATATGACCAGAATAGTTTTATTTTGGGCAATTTCGTCTAAAAGACGTATAAGTTCCGCCCTGGTAAGGGCATCTAGAGCAGAGGTAGGTTCATCCAGAATTAAAAGTTCCGGGTCATTAATTAAAGCCATGGCAATAAGGCCCCGCTGGACTTCTCCCCCGCTTAAGGTAAAGGGATAGGCATAAAAGTGATCCTCCCTCAGGCCCACCTTTTTTAACAGGTTGGACGCCCGGTTAAAGGCTTCCTTCTTTTTCCCCGGGTTCACCTTCAGGTAAGGCTCCATTACCTGGTCCAGGAGAGTATAAACAGGATTTAACATTTCCCCCGTGTTTTGAAAGACCATGGAGATTTTTTTGCTCCTGATCTTTTCCCAGTCTTCTTCTCTTTTATCCAGGAGTTCCTCCCCCCTGTATTTTATAGACCCCTGAACCTGCCCCTGGACCAGACCCATTATGCTTAAGGCCAGGGTTGTTTTCCCCGAACCAGACTCACCTATTATACCCACCCTCTCTCCAGGGGCAATTTTTAAGCTTACCTGGTTCAGCACGTTAACCTCACCCATCCGGGTATCAAAGGTTACCTTTAAATTATTAATGTCCAACATAATGAATATTCCTCCTTAACCTGGGGTCCAGGGAAGACTCCAGGGCATACCCGATGAGAGCAAAACCGATTATGGTATATGAAATAAGAAGCCCGGGGGGCAGGAGCCACCATTTCCAGGCTCCAGTAAAGATAAATTCACTGGCATAATGGATCATCAGCCCCCAGCTCTTTTGGGTGGGGTCAAAGATCCCCAAAAAGGCCAGCCCTGCCTCCATAAAGACCGTCCGGCGAACCATTTGAATCAGGTTAACCGTCAGCAAAGGGTACAGGTCCGGTATCAAATGCCGGTAAACAATATATCCCTTCCCCGCCCCGAAACTGCTGGCCGCCGTCAGGTGCTGCCTTTCCTTGAGAGAGAGGGTCTGGGCCCTTAAAATCCGGGCCCCGGGAGGCCATAATAGAAGGGTCAGCATGATAATAATAGTTACTACTCCCGGTTTAAAGTAAATGGCTACCAGGATGGCTATAAGGAAAACAGGGAGAATAAGCATAATATCTATAAGGCGCAGGATAATCCTGTCCACAATCCTTCCCCCCAGGGCAGCAGCCAGGGCCAGGGCCAGGCTGATCAAAGTAGAAAAAACAGCTACGGAAACCCCCACCAGGAGGGTTGTCCGGGTGCCGTAAATAAGCTCACTGAGTATATCCTGACCTATATCGTTTAAACCCAGGATATATTCCTCCGAGGGAGGGGTCAGGGGCTGGCCCTGGTAAACCCAGGGATTGTGAGGGGCAAGAAAGGGGGCAGCCAGGGCTACCAATACCAGTATAGAAACCATGATAAGCCCAATCCGCCCGAACTTATTCCTTTTAAGTTCTGTCCAGTAATTGATATGCATGTTCTCTCAACCTCGGGTCAATTTTTGCCGAAATAACGTCTGTTAAGAAATTAGCCGCCAGGACAAAAAGGGTAATAAAGAAAAGGGTGCCCTGGACCATGGGAAAATCATGTTTCCCCAGGGCCAGGTAAAAAATGTAACCCGTTCCCGGGTAGGCAAAGACCGTTTCTATAAAAAGGACTCCTGTAAATAAAAGGCCGATGCTCATCCCCAACCGGGTAATAATGGGAAGGAGGGCTCCCCGGGCAGCATGCCGGTATTGAATGACCCGCTCCTTCAAACCCTTACCCTGGGCCGTCAAAATATAGGGGGTCCTGATAACCCCAATCATGGAATTACGCATGAGCAAAAAGTTGCGGGGTATCTGGACCAAAGTCAGGGCCAGGCAGGGCAGAAATAAGTGGCGAAGGATGTCCATTACCAGGGCCATCCCCGTATACCCGGAAAAAGGGGTCACCGCCCCCGAAAGGGGGAAAAGGTGGAGCTGAAAGCTTAAAAATAAAAGGAGAAGGATTCCCATAAAAAAACTGGGGATTCCGTTCAAAAACATTACCGCTACTATCAAAAAGCTGTCCAGCCTCCCCCCGTGCCTCCACCCCGACTCTATTCCTATTAGAACCCCGATAAAGGTAGAAATAAGGAGGGAGGAGCCCACCAGTAAAAGGGTCCAGGGAAGAGCTTCCAAAATAACTTCCGTAACAGGGGCCCCAAAGTAATAGGAATAGCCCAGGTCTCCCCGTAAAAGATTAGTTACATACGTTATAAATTGTTCCCCTAAAGTTCCTTCCAGCCCATATCTTTCTGCCAGTTGAGCCTGCAGTTCCGGGCTCATATCCAAAAGAGCGTCCCCATAAATGGCCGTCAGGGGATCCCCCGGCATAAGCCGGGGGAGAAAAAAATTAAGGCTCAATATCACTACCAGGGCCAGGATATAATCCAGGTAACGTCTTTTCATCTCTTAAAAATTACTCCTCCTCCACAAAGGCCAGTTTATTTAAAGGCATGGGGGTTCCGCTGCCGATGCCGTCATGGGTAAAGAAAAGATCAGCCCTCCCGTCATGGGCATAGTACCAGCTGGGATAATAGAGGGTATAGGCGGGAAGGGCTTCGGCATAGATTTCCTGGACCTGGTAAACCATTTCCCTTCTCCTCTCCTCCTCCATTTCTTTCCTCTGTTCCTTCACCTTATCCACCAGTTCAGGATCATTATAACGGGCATTCAGGTGGGGGCTTCCTTCCCCAACCATGAACCGGTCTATATTGGCCGGGTCTCCTCCTACACCACCATGGCCGTTGATGGCCAGGTCATAATCCCAGTTCTGGACCCGTGTATCTACAATAGACCTTTCCAGGCTCCTTAAATCCACCTGGATCCCTGCCTCTTCCAGGTATTCCCTCACTATTTCTCCCTCCCGGGCATAGTCCGCGGAGGTAATAAGCTCCAGGGACAGGGTTTCCCCCTCCTCCTGAAAATATTGACCTTCCTTCCTGTAACCCAACCCTTCCAGGATTTCTTCTACCCTGGAAAGATCATATTCATAAGCAGGCAGGTCCGGGTTGTGCCAGTAGCTGTCGGGAGAAATCAATCCCGGGCTCCCTGGGAGACCATATCCCCTTAAAGCCCTTTCTACTAACCTTTCCAGGTCAATGGCATGGGCAAGGGCCTGGCGAAACTCCTCCTGGTCAAAGGGGGATTGCTGGTGATTGAACATGAGCTTTAAGTTCCAGTCGTGGGTCCCCTGGATAACCTCCAGGTTTGTACCCTCCATTCGGTCCAGGGCCTCGGGCTGAACCTGGACATAATTCACATCCCCCCGCTGGGCCGCCAGCTGGGGTTCACTCACCTTCAGCATCAGCAATTCTTCAAAGGAAGGGGTCCCCAGGTAATAATCTTCAAAGGCCTCATACTGGTAATAACCCTTTTCCCGCTGGTAATCCTTTAGCTTGTAAGGTCCTGTGCCAATTACAGCTTCGGGAGATCTAAAGTCTGCCGGGTCCTCCACCCCTTCCCAGATATGACGGGGGATAATATGGACCACTCCGGCAATGTTATTTAAAAAAGCAGCATCCGCCTCCTCCAGCTGGATTTGGACCCGGTGTTCCTCCAGTTCCACTACTTCTTCTACTGAACTCAAGTCCGCCCAGTTGGTAGGGTGCTCCTTCATATACTCATAGGTAAAAACTACATCATCAGCGGTAAAGGGGGTACCGTCGTGCCAGGTAACCCCTTCCCGGAGCTGAAAAGTATAAACCTTGCCCTCCTGGTCATGTTCCCATTCCCGGGCCAAAGCCGGCACAAAGCCCTGGTCATCCTTCCAGACCAGGGAATCGAAAGCAAAGGTAACCCTCACCAGGCCGGGGCCCCGGGGATAGGCAGCGTAAGGGGTGGGATATCCCCAATCTCCCTCCTCGTCTCCAATCCGGTAAACTCCTTCTTCCCTTTGGGGACCTGCCGGTCCACATCCCGAAAGAAATAGGGAGGAAAGAATAAGACATGCCAGAGTTAAAAAAATAATTAATCTATTAATATATTTCATAAATATCCCTCTTTTTCTTTTATTTATCTTAGGCTATTTGGAGATACGAGAAGGATAACCCTCAAAGCATACAGGGCAGGCAAACTTACCTTCTTTAACCCGGGCCCGAGGCTCCATAACTCCTTCTCCACAGAAGGCGCACTGGACGGAATCAAAAAGCCTGGCCTTTGGAGGAAGGTCCACTTCTACCTGCTGAATATCAAAAATTTCTTCCACCGGTTCATGGAGCAGTAAGTCTATCATTTCCGCCTGGTAAGCCCTTATTTTTTCCCTTTCTTCTTCCGTAGCCTCCTGGCGGGCAGCCTTTTCCCTTAAGGTTTTCCATCCCTCAGGGGCTAATTTATCCAGGGCTCCGTACTTTACAGCTAGCCTGACACCCTCCTTCTTTCCCCTCACCCCAAAGGTAAAGGCCTGCTTACCGTAATCCCTGTAAATCAGGTTACCCTTTCCAAAGGTACAGGAGGTAAGAACCTGGACTGCATCAACGCCGCAGGCATCTGTCTCTACAATGGCGACCATCTCTTCATCCCGAGCAGGCCCCGTATCCAGCCGCTCTAAAGCTTCCCATGCAGCCCGGTAACCTATAGCCAGTCCTGGACAATTATGACCGTGAAAATCTACGGCCTTTTCCCAGGGGGTTTGTTCCATGCACATTAATAAACTCCTCCTCCTTGTTAGTATTACTGTTTGTTATATTGTAACACATTATTGTTAAAAAATTAAAAACTTTAATACCCTTGGATAAAGAAATATTCAATACAATGCTACAAATTTCTTCATCATGCTAACCAGTACAGAAAATAACCCTCCATTTTTGAAGGGCTTGGCAAAGGGCCAAAATTATAGGTTTAACAGGTCAACAAAACTAAAAACCCCCTCCTACAATAACAAGGACGGGGCTATTACCAAACAAAAATAATTAAAATAGCACACTTTTCCTTTCTACCGAAGGATTAAGCGATATCACTCAGGCAGGTCTTCTGGCTCAGGTTCCTTGCTCCCCCGGGCCTTCCCGTCCATAAAAGTTGGACAGTGGCATTTCCAGGGGGCTCCCCTTTACAGCGGCGGGACCGCTCAGGCTTTTCACCTGATTCCCTATTCTCCTCCCTCGGGAGGCACCTGTTGATAACAGGTATTAATTTTTTCCTAAAATAATTATTCTACACTAAAAATTGATTTCCTTCTTTTTCTAAGATTTTTCTTGACCGATGTTTATACCTGGTATATACTTAAGGCAATATTAAGGAACGGGGTGATTTATAATGTATGCTACTATCCAAAAATGGGGTAACAGCCAGGCGGTAAGAATCCCCAAGGCAATCCTTGAAATGGCGAATATAAATGAAAAGGACAGGGTTGAGTTAAAGGTGGAAAAAGGGAATATTATCATTGTTCCCTTAAAAAAACATAAACCCTTGAAAGAAAGAATCGCCGAGTATGAGGGAGAGTATAACTGCCATGAATGGGAAACCGGCAAACCCACTGGAAACGAGGTATGGTAATGACATATATTCCAGAACAAGGGGATATTATTCTTCTTGAATTTGACCCCCAGGCCGGCCATGAACAAAAGGGAAGAAGGCCGGCTTTTGTTATCAGCAATTATATTTTCAACAATTTCACCAAAATTGCCGTGGTCTGTCCCATAACTAAAAAAGACCGGAAATTTCCCTTACATGTCCCCCTGGACAAAAAAACAAAAACCTCGGGATTTATAATGTGCGAACAGGCAAAATCTTTGGATATATCCGCCCGCAATGCTGTTTTTATCGAAAAAGCTTCCCCCAACATAATTGAAGAAGCCGTTGATATTATAATTGGCTTTGTGGAAATAACCGATTATTAATCCTTACAAAAAGGAGTTTAAAAGAAGCCCGGGCCTATACCTGATCCCGGGCTTCTTTTTTTTTAACACG
>SKLX01000155.1 GCA_007121375.1 Bacillota bacterium
CAGCAAAAAACCTTCTTCATCCACATTAACATGGATTACCCCAATTAAAATACTTAAAAGCTTATCAGGAGTGGTAAATGACCGGCGGTTTTGCTGATATTCACCAGTATATTCCTTAGATCTTTCAGCCATATCCTGGGAGGGCGGTGGAGCAGCTATCCCTTCCCCAGGAAAATATCGATCCATAAATCCTTGAAATATTTCTATATTAACAAGATAATTTCCACCACTATGGGATATGAAAAACCCTGCTTCTTCCTCGGGGAGTAGATAGAACCCCGTATCATAAAGCATGGTTCCTCCAGGATGTTGAAAGGTATCCCGACCATTGTAGGTGGCTTTTATGAAGCCTTGGGCCATTCCATCTAAACGAGGGTGATGGGTAAATTGTTCATGGAACATTTTATCCACCGTATCCTCCCTTAAAATCCGTTCCCCATCAAGCTCCCCTTCCTGAAGGTAGGCCAGCATAAACCTGGCCATATCTGAAGCGTCTACCCGCTGGTGTTGATTATCGGTGGATTGTTAGCCTTTGTACGTGTCGGCACCTGGGATGTCTTTATTCCCCTATATGCCCTTCTATGGCTGCTTTGCATCTACTTTTACCAGCTGCTACTCAGGAGCCAAAGGGTAACAAACTGAGGGACAGGCCTTTTAATAATAAGCAAAATGTCCCACGACTTACCAGCCCTGGCAATATAATCTCGCCAGCCGGGCTTCCATCATATTTCTATCTGGTATTTTTCTACAAAATCCATAGCCCTTTTTCTGGTCTTGGGACTGACACTGGATAGTGCTTTTTTTAAAAGCACCTTTATTTCGCTTTTTCTTTTACATCCTTGATATACCTGGTCGAAGACTTCAAGTATATCCCCTTTAAGGAGTGAGATTATTTATGCAGCACTGGGCGGTCATGAATTTCTCATCATTTACCAGCTTCATATATTTTTCAAAAACCTCAGAAAACCTGTCCTGGTCATCTACCGGAGTAAGATTAGCCATATTCATCTATCCGGGTAAGATCCTCTTCAAATAACATTAAACCTTCCTTTCCTTATGAAAAGAGCATTTCATATAACATATTTCTCCTTCAGCTCTTTTCTTAAGCTACGATATTATCTTTTAGTATACAATATTTACCACTGCATCACAAGTAGCATGCTCATTCTCTGGCAACACATTTGTTTCGAAACCAGGAGGAAATAAAACCCTCTCCTTCTTCATAGTTTAAGAATTATTCTGTCGAGGGGAATTGCAAGGGTCTCAAGGTGCCCCGGATCCTTTTCCTCCCTTTTTCCAAAAACCTTTACTTAACTTAGTCCTTAGCTTAGTTTAATATCAGGTTGGAGGTGAATTTATTGACCATAAAAGTTAACATCCATGAAGCTAAAACAAATCTTTCAAAACTATTAGCCCGGGTAAAAAAGGGACAGGAGATAATTATAGCCCGGAGTGGCAAACCTGTAGCAAAGCTGGTCCCTATTGAAGAAAATATTTCCCAACGCCAGCCTGGAACAGCCAAAAACAAAGTTTTTCTATCCCCAGATTTTAATGAACCATTACCTGAAAAGATTATAAAGGATTTTGAAAAATGAAATATTTATTAGACACCCATACTTTTTTATGGTGGATAACCGATGATACCAGCTTGTTGGATAAAGCCAAAAAAATAATAACCAATGTGGACAGCACTCTTTTTTTAAGCGCCGCAAGCGGCTGGGAAATTGCAATAAAGGCCCGGCTGGGTAAAATTACCCTTCCTGATGATATCACCACTTTTATATACGAACAAATATCTATAAATGCAATAAATGAACTACCGATAAGAATAAATCACACCCTTCAAACCTATCTCTTGCCTGAACACCACCGGGATCCTTTTGATCGAATCCTTGTATCTCAATCCCTGTTGGAAATGCTGCCCATTATAACAGGGGATTCCCTCATCTCAAAGTACAAAGTAAAAGTCATATGGTAGAGCGGTAACAAAGACCCCTTGAAAGGCTTCTTTTCCAAAAGGGTTTTACCCCAAAAGGGAGAATATTAAGGTTTGGAAGGGTAATAATTGGGATAGAAAAGGAGACCATTGTCCCATGAAAATCTGCACCTTTAATGTTAACTCTATAAGGGCCCGGGTGGACCTCCTGGTCAAATGGCTGGAAAAACGGGGTAATGACCTGGACCTTCTATGCCTCCAGGAACTTAAAGGTCAGGAAAAGGACTTTCCCCTGGCCCCTTTCCAGGAGCTGGGTTATAATAATGTGGAGATTTACGGCCAGCCCCGTTACAACGGGGTGGCCCTGTGCTCAAAAAATAAGCTAGACGATGTTCAAAAGGGCTTTCAAGAGCCCTCCTGGGATGGGGAAAAACGCTTAATATCCTGCCAGGTTAAAGATATAAAGGTTATCAATCTTTACTTCCCCCACGGGGACTTAAGGGGGTCGGAGAAATACCATTACAAATTGGAGTGGTATGATTTTTTCCTGAAATATCTCCAGGAAAACCATTCCCCCCAGGAATCCATGGTTTTAGCAGGGGACTTTAACGTGACCCTGGAAGACCGGGATGTATATGACCCTGAACTCCTAAAGGACTCCATCGGTACCATGCCGGAAGAACGGGAGGCTCTCCAAAAAATAATTGATTGGGGCCTGGTAGATGCCTTCCGCTATTGCTACCCCCACCAGGAGGCCTTCACCTGGTGGAGCTACCTGGGGGGAGGGATCTGGAAGAACCAGGGAATGCGCATTGACTACATTTTTTGCACCCGCCCCCTCCTGGACCGGCTGGTGGATGTAGAGGTAGACATCTGGCCCCGGCGGAGAAGAAAACCCACCCCTTCCGACCATGCCCCACTTGTGGCCTTTTTCCGGGACTGAAGAAAGAACAGGAGGACCCGGAAAAAAGGATAAACATCGGGAGAATCTAATTACCTTAAGAGCCAGATAAGCATGGCTCCCCTATATAATTATCCTGGCCCTTAAGAGAGTCAGTGGATATTATCATGCATCTCAAAAATTTTCGTGGAATAACCGTTCATCTGTCCTTAACTCCCTGCAGACAGGCCCGCTATTCCCGCACCGATAATGATAATAGACCTTTCTCCCATTCTTAATCTCCTCTCCTTCAAAAATAGCCCTACCGGTTGCCAGGCTCAGGGGCGGTTGGCCGGTTTTTGAAAGGAAACCATCCAGAATTTCCCTTCAAGGAGCTTATCTTCCTTTACCTTCAGCATGTCATCGGGAATTAAGTTAAGAGGAGGATCATATGTTTCTCTTTCCGGCAAATACCTGCTAATAATGGTTGCAAAGGTGCCTCGTTTATCTCTAATTGAATCTGTTTCGTCAACAATATAGAGCTTTGCCTCGGGCCTGGCCACCCGGACCATTTCATCGATAGCCCTTTTCTTGTCATTAAAAAAGTTAAAACCTCCCACATGAAACACTACATCAAAAATCCTATCCCTGAAGGGAAGAGCTTCGGCGTTCCCCTGGACCAGGCCCACATCAAGTTCCCATTTTTTAATGTTTTTTTTGCACTTGCGTAGCATCCCATAGGAAATGTCATTGCCAAAAAAGTGACCATCCACCCCATGTTTTTTTAAGTTCAGAAGCTGCTGACCGGTACCTACGGAGGTCTCGAGACAGTAATCACCAGATTTTACCTCCATGATACCGGCAATTTCGGAGAGCCACTGTTTCAAGTTCAACAAGTTAAAAGTGTAAAGGAGGTCATAAAAATAACTACCCCAGTCGTACCCCTTTTGCTGCTTCCGATTCCATCCGAATACATCCTCCTTACGAAGAATTACCGGTATCCCCTCCCTTATCAAAAAGGACTCTCTCGTCACCGTATCTTTTAGGTGACCCTTTTCCAGTTTCAGAGGGTTGCCAGTATGGGGATTGCACAGCAGGGAAAGCAGCTCCTTTTGTTTGCTTACTGCATTACTCATGGTTTTCCTCCTAAAATTAAAATAACTATATGGGCCTACTCTACAAACCTGTTGGTTCCCCCCAGGTGGGTAACCAGCAAGTAACCTTCTTCATCTACATTAACATGGATTACCCCAATTAAAAGGCTTAAAGCTTATAAACGGTGGTATTTGACCGGCGGTTTTGCTTATACTGACCAGTATACTCCTGGATCTTTCAGCCATATCTGCAGGTGCCCGGGGAAGTAGCTCATGATCTCAACCCTTCCCGTTTCCCCGTTCAGGCGGACTTTTTGCCCGCCATTCCGAATAAAAGCGGGAATATACAGGAGTGCATACTTCCAAATCCATCTCATAATCCTGAAGAACTTTCAATTGCCCCCTGATAGTGGAAGACATTTATTATATAGCTCCTGGAGACTCTTTTCCCCTATATCATCATAAAGCTCTACAAAATCCTTTTTTAAAATCTTTTTAATTTCAGGGGAACTTCTTATTTCCTGATTTTTTAAAACATAAACTGAAATCATTAGCAATACATCCTGGAGCATATTTTCGAAGGTTGAGAAGAGGGGGTTTTGGGTTACTATATTGCCCCCCGAACAATGGATTTCTATCCTATATCACAATTAAGGGGAAAAGGGCACATTAGTTCGAACTTGTTTAGTATTATTTTTCGGCATTCATCTCCCACCTTTAGAGGAGGGGAGTCTTCTGCCTCAGAATTGATAAATAATGAACTTGCGCTGCTCCATGATGACCGTGATTTCGATATCATGGCTGAACATCTTTCAGAACTTAATATACTTAACAGTTTCTGATTTAAAACACCCTGCTAACCACTAACCAAATATGGACCAGAATCCTTTATGGACACTCTTTACTGTGTCGATGTTAGTCCTGGTAGACAGCCTGGGCTGTAATATTCCTTCCCTTTTACTTGAAATCATCCCCCAGCCAGCAAGAGTATTGAGCACACTAAATGCTGATTCGGCCAGGGCATTAAGGTTATAACCGCCTTCTAAAAGCAGCACCACTTTACCATCGCAATGTTTATTGGCAATATCCTTAACTATGCCTGCCATCATGCCATATGCCTGGGAAGAAAGAACCATTTCCGCCAGAGGGTCGTTTTGATGGGCATCATAACCTGATGAAACTATAACCATCTGGGGTTTATATTCATCGCATAAGGGCACTAATATTTTTCTAAAAACCAGTTCATAATCATCATCCCCAGAATAGGAAGGAAGAGGAACATTAATAGTGTACCCTTTCCCTTTGTTTGCTCCAACCTCATCGGCAGCACATGTGCCCGGGTAGGCGGGACTCTGGTGAACTGAAAAAAACAATACCCGGGGATC
>SKLX01000107.1 GCA_007121375.1 Bacillota bacterium
ATTACTAGATTCTAATTATGTTAGTGAGGGGGTTTAAATTTGGTTACCTTAGTGTCTACTATAATAATATTTGGAGCCCTGGTTTTTTTCCATGAACTGGGTCATTTAATAGCTGCCAAAAAGGCAGGAATTACAGTTTTGGAGTTTGCCCTGGGATTTGGTCCTAAAATAGCTACATTCCAGAAAAATGATACTACCTATTCTTTGAGGGCTGTCCCCTTGGGGGGTTTTTGTCAAATGCTGGGGGAAACTACGGAAGATACCTCAGTAGGGAGTTTTCATCAAAAGCCTCTCCTGAGCAGGACCATTGTGGTAGGGGCGGGTTCCTTGATGAATTTTGTTTTGGCAGCCCTGCTGTTTTTTGTTCTGTATTTTTTTGTCCAGGGAATTCCCCTTCAAGGTCCTGTCATAGGAGAAGTTTTACCGGGCAGCACTGCTAAAGAAGCAGGGCTAAATTCGGGGGATGTGGTTGTTTCTATTGATGAAAAAAAAAAGGACAGCTGGGAGCAGGTGGTAAACAAAATCCATGCCAACCCTGATACCGCCCTTGGCTTTATTGTGGAAAGGGAAGGTAATTATAAAGAGATCGGGGTGACTCCCCAGGAAGATCCTAACACGGGTAGAGGTATGATAGGAGTAAGTCCCAAAATGGAAAGGTTTGCCCTGTGGAACTCCCTGACCAAGGGCGTGGAAGACACCGTACTTATTACGGGATTGATTGTGGGCAGCCTTTATATGATAATAACTCGCCAGGCTCCTCCTGAGGTAGCGGGGCCTGTAGGAATTGTCCACGCCATAGGGGAGGTTGCTTCCACGGGAATTGAAAACCTTTTGTTTTTTACTGCCCTTTTAAGTATTAACCTGGGCTTTATTAACCTGTTGCCCTTGCCTGCTCTGGATGGAGGCAGGATTGCCTTTTTCTTCCTGGAGATGGTAAGGGGTAAGCCCCTTAACCCGGAACGGGAAAACTTGATACACGTGATAGGTTTTGCATTGCTGATGCTTTTAGTCCTTACTGTAACCTACCAGGACCTGGCCAGGCTGGACGTTTTTTAAAAAGGAGAATCAAGGGCTTTGAAAAAGGTTAAGATAGTGAATATTAGCAAAGATAGAGTGCTCCTGGAGGAGGCAGAAATAGCCGAAAGTTTTTTACTGCGCCTGAAAGGGCTTTTAGGTCGGAAAGGTCTGCCTCCGGGGAAAGGCATTATTATAAAGCCCTGTAATGCTGTTCACACCTTAGGCATGTCTTTTCCTATTGATGTGGCTTTTGTAGATAAAGAGGACCATGTATGCCGCCTTATAGAAGGGCTGCTGCCCAACAGGTTCAGTCCCGTGGTAAAAGAAGCTTTTTATGTAGTGGAAGGGCCAGCAGGCTTCTTTGGACATGCTGGCACGGAAGTAGGGGACAGGCTGGAATGGGTAGAAACTTAATAACTCAATAAGTTAATAACTTAATACACAGTGTAGGGGTGAAAGGTGGTTTTGTTATGTGGTTTTTGCCCTTGCTGGCTATACTGGTCCCTGGAATTGGAGCCCTCCTTATTTATGCTATCCGGGAGGAAAGGTTCCGGCTGCGGGGCAGGGTAGCTTCAGGCATAGTAATATTTAACTTTTTGCTGGTCCTTTTGATGTTTTATTTTACCGCAGCCGGGGACTCCATGGAGATGATTTTTTTCAACCTGGCCGGGGCTGATTTTCTCCTGCGGGCAGATTACCTTTCCCTTGTTTTTGCCCTTTTATGTAATTTTTTGTGGATTTTCAGCATTGTTTATTCCATAGGTTACATGGAGGACCATCCTAATAACAGGCGGTTTTTTACCTTTTATGTTTTAAACCTGGGAATAGCCTGTGGGATAGCCTTTGGGGGGAACCTTTTCACCCTCTTTATATTTTACAAGCTTTTAACCCTTTCTACTTTTCCCCTGGTAGCCCACAGCGAAACAGAGAAGGCCCGCCGGGCCACCCGCATATACGTATACTATTCTGTGGCCAGCGGAGCCCTTCTCCTTTATACAGTGGTAGTACTCCAAAGCCTTTATAACCTGGGACAGGTGAATACCCTGACCTTTGTTCCGGCAGGGTTCTTGTCTGCCCACCCCGTGGATCAGGGCCTTCTCATTGCATTTGGAGCAGGTTTTTTAGGTTTTGCCATTAAAGCCGCCCTTATACCCCTTCACCACTGGCTTCCCCAGGCCATGGTAGCCCTGGCCCCTGTAAGCGCCCTTTTCCATGCAGTGGCTGTGGTAAACACGGGGGTCTTTGGTATAATGCGCCTGGTTTATTATGTTTACGGTCCCCGGTGGATTACTGTTGCCGATATTCAAATGTATTTAGTTTTTTTTGCCATCTTTACTGTTATAGCGGGGTCTGTGCGGGCTTTAAAGGAGGAGGAGCTTAAGTTGAGGCTGGCCTATTCCACAGTAAGTCAAATGGGCTACCTGGTCCTGGCTACAGTTCTCCTTTTACCTGGTGCTCTTACGGGAGCCCTGCTCCATTTTTTTAACCATGCCTTCTTGAAAATAACCCTATTTTTTTGTGCCGGGATTATCATAGGGGTTACGGGAAAAACAAAAATCAGCGAGCTTTCAGGGGTGGGCAGAAAATACCGCCGTACCATGGGAGCTTTTTCTATAGCCGCCCTGGGTCTTATTGGGCTTCCTCCCATAAGCGGCTACCTGATTAAGTTTTATCTGATCAGGGCAGGTCTTCACCTGGATACGGTTTTTGAAACCAGCCTCATCATATCCGTGGTCATTATAAGTGCCCTGTTGAATGCCAGCTACTACCTGCCCATAATTATCCAGGCCTATTGGGGGAAGGAGGAGTTTAAGGAGGAAGAGCCTATAAAACCGGAAAAACCCCTACTGGTGGTGCCGGCCTTTATCCTGGCCCTGGGGTGCATCATTTTGGGGATATTTCCCTTCTACCTTACTCTGCCTTTAGCTCAGCTGGTGGTGGAAAGCATATGGCAGGGAGTTTTAACGATAATGTAACTTTGAAGTAAAAGCAGCCTTTTTGTAAAGAGGTTGCTTTTTAATGTTATTATATAGTAATATTATCTGTAATAATATTAAGGTAAAAGGTGGCGGAAGAGAAAGGGATGAATAATATAAAGGGAGCGGGCATAGACCTGGTAGAGATAGGCAGGATTAAAAAGGCCTACCTGAAATTTCCCGAAAAATTCCGAAGGAGAATTTTTACTCTTGGAGAGCAGGAATATATTTTTTGCCAGAGGCTTCCCTGGGAAAGCCTGGCGGCCAGGTTTGCTGCTAAAGAGGCGGTGATGAAGGCCCTGGGCTGTGGTTGGGGGCAGGTAGGCTTTAAGGAAATAGAAGTTATAAATGATTCCTCGGGTAAACCCCAGGTGGTCCTTTGGGGTAAGGCTGCTGCTGCAGCCCAAAACCTGGAGATTAAAAAGATTATTGTTTCCCTTTCC
The DNA here is from genome assembly GCA_007121375.1 of Bacillota bacterium. Lineage (GTDB taxonomy): Bacteria > Bacillota > Dethiobacteria > SKNC01 > SKNC01 > SKLX01. Next base: position 3,437 of record SKLX01000107.1, read on the forward strand.
CATAGCCGGGAATATGCCGTAGCCCATGCCATTGTCTGCTAAAAGGAATTTATTTTAAAAACTCCTTCCTCGGGATAATTATTTTTTATTGACAGGGAAAAATTATTTTGGTAAGCTTTTTATGTTTAGTAAATTAGTCGGGTTTTTTATTTTTGCCCCTAATCCCGAGTTTAAAGGTATGGATTAAGGCAGAATCGAGGAGTGCATAAGCTATGAAATTATCGGCCAAGGGACAGTACGGGGTGCGGGCTATGGTAGTCCTGGCTTTGAATTACCGGGCAGGTCCCATGCCCATTAAAGAAATTGCCGCCCGGGAAAATATTTCCTCCCAGTACCTGGAGCAGATTTTTCTGGAGCTTCGCCGGGCAGATCTAATAAGCAGTGTCCGGGGAGCCCGGGGAGGTTACATCCTGGCCAGGGATCCCCAGGAAATTAAAATCGGTGATATTGTAAGAGTCCTGGAAGGGCCCATAGCACCGGTGGACTGTGTCCTGGAGGGTTCCGAAGAGGTTTGTGAACGTACCGGGGATTGTTTAACCCGGGGAGTTTGGGAAAAACTTAGGGATAGGATAACCGAGGTTTTAGATGATATATCCCTGGAGGATATGATTAGTACTAGAAAAGTCAGCGGGTAGTTTTAGTATATAGATAAAGCCATAAATTAAAAATATTAAAAGGCTAATTTTTTAATGATGAGGAGGTTTACCATTGGAAAGGATTTATCTGGACCATGGAGCTACAACCCCTCTGGACCCAAGGGTCCTGGAGGCCATGATACCCTTTTTAAAAGAGGATTTTGGCAATCCCTCCAGCCTCCATTTTTTTGGCAGGGAGGTAAAAAAACAGCTGGAGGAGGCCCGGGAAAAGGTTGCCGGTATTTTGGGAGCAGAGCCCGAGGAGATTATTTTTACTTCCGGGGGTACCGAAGCGGATAACCTGGCCTTAGGGGGGGTAGTTCGTGCCCTCAGGGAAAAGGGAAAACATATTATTACCACGGCAGTAGAGCACCACGCCGTGCTGGATACCTGTACCGCTTTAAAAAAAGAGGGTTTTGATATTACCATTCTCCCCGTAGACTGTTACGGCATGGTGGAACCCCAGCATGTGAAAGAAGCCATCAGGGAGGATACCCTCCTGGTTTCCGTGATTTACGGGAATAATGAAGTAGGCACCGTTCAGCCCTTGGAGGAAATAGGGCAGATAACCAGGGAAAAGGGTGTTCTGCTACACACCGATGCCGTGCAGACAGTAGGTAACCTTCCCCTGGAGGTAGAAAAACTCCAGGTAGACCTGCTGGCCCTTTCGGCCCATAAGTTTTACGGTCCCAAGGGAGCAGGAATCCTGTACTGCCGCCAGGGCATCGAAATAGACCGGATGCTCTATGGAGGTGGACAGGAAAGGGGGAGAAGGGCAGGGACGGAAAATGTTCCCGGAATTATAGGTATGGCCAGGGCCATGGAGATTGCCGTGGAGGAAAAAGAGGAAAATACCCGCCGCATGGAGAAGTTAAGGGACAAATTAATTGAAGGGCTGTTGTCCATGGAAGATGTTTACCTGAACGGTCACCCCACCAGGAGACTGGCGGGTAATGTCAATGCAAGCTTTGAGTATATTGAGGGGGAGGCTCTCCTTTTAAGCCTGGATTATAAGGGTATAGCCGCCTCCAGTGGTTCTGCCTGCAGCTCCGGCTCCATGGAGCCTTCCCACGTCCTGTTGGCTATGGGGATTCCCGAACAGACAGCCCATGGTTCCGTAAGGTTTACCCTGGGGCGTCATACCACCGAGGAAGAGATTGATTATGTTTTAGAAGTTGTTCCAGAAGCAGTCCAGAAGTTAAGGGATATGTCTTCTATTTATCAAGGAAAAGGGGAGGGGAAGTAATGTACAGCGAAAAGGTTATGGAACACTTTAACAATCCCCGGAACGTAGGGGATATGGAAGACCCCAGTGGAGCAGGGGAAATTGGTAACGTCCGCTGTGGGGATGTAACCAAAGTTTTTATTAAAGTGAATGGAGAAGGAATTATAGAGGATGTCAGGTTCAGGACCTTTGGCTGTGGAGCAGCCATTGCTTCCAGCAGCATGCTCACTGAAATGGTGAAGGGCAAGACGGTGGAGGAGGCCTTAAAGGTTTCCAACCTGGATGTGGCCGATGAACTGGGAGGGCTTCCCAAACAAAAGATGCACTGTTCTAACCTGGCTGCTGATGCCCTCAGGGCTGCCATTGAGGACTATATGAAAAAGCAGGAAAAGTAAAATTGCCAAATAAGTTAATGACTGATAGAATATATATAAAGAGAGGGGGGTTTTAAATGGATTCGGTTATTTCAAAGGCAGAAGAACTGGGAATGGCTATACTCAATTCCCAGGAATATAAATCTTTTAGCGAAGCTCAGGATAAACTGGACGCTAGCCCGGAAGCTCAAAAACTCATCAAGGACTTCCAGGACAAACAGTCCAGCCTGCACCAGGCCCATCATTCAGGCCAGGGGGTTCAGCAGGAAGAAGTTGATGAATTAAAAGATCTCCAGAAAGATATGTTGGATAATGAAATCATAAAAGAATATGTGGTGGCTAAACAGAAAACAGAAAAACTTATAACTTCTGTTAACCAGGTTTTAAGCAAGACAGTGGGAGAATCCCTGGGAATAGGTGGTTCTTCCGGCGGCTGCGGCGGCGGCTGCTGTTAAGAAAAAACGCCCTTAACGGGGTGTTTTTTTCTTTGGAAAGGTAATGTTTAATTTACTCCCCTTAGGGGAATAAAGAAATAATAATTGTTAAATAAAAGGAAATAGGAATTAAATAAAGAATTTTTTCCATAAGATATAAATACAAGGGGGTGCAGGTCTGGTAACCTGGTTGTGGTTTAAAAATGAGGCCGGGAGCACCAGGCAAAAGGATGAAAGTAGTAACTGCAGAAAAGATGAGGGAAATGGATAGACGGGCCATGGAGGAATACGGTATACCCGGAGTGGTCCTCATGGAAAATGCCGGGCTGAGGGTGGTAGAGGAAATCAAACAAAAGTACCTCCCCGAAAGCCTGAGGGTGATAATAGCCTGTGGAAGGGGGAATAATGGAGGAGATGGTTTTGTAATTGCCCGTCATTTGATAAACCAGGGAATCAGGACGGAAGTTTATGCCCTGGCCCGGGAGGGGGATTACCGGGGAGACGCCCAGGTAAATTTTCTTGTTTTAAAGAATATGGGGGCAAAAATTAAATATATATTGGAAGAGAAAGACCTGGATAGCCTGGAAACAGGCTTGATACATGCTACTTTAGTTGTTGACGCCCTGTTAGGGACCGGTTTATCCAGTGATGTGAAAGGTCTCATGGGGGAGGTTATTGACCGGATTAACCTTTCATCTGCTCCTGTAATATCTGTAGATATTCCTTCTGGCATCCATGCTGATACGGGTCAGATCCTGGGGAGAGGAGTAAAGGCTCAACAGACGGTAACTTTTGCCCTACCCAAGCAAGGCCTTTTCTTTTATCCGGGGGCAGCCCTGGCAGGAGAGGTGACGGTGGGGGATATTAGCATGCCTCGAGAAGTAATAAAGGATGAAGAGGTTAAGGTTAACCTGGTCACCATGTCCTTTGTCCGGGAATGTCTCCCCCTTCGGCCTGCCTGTTCCCATAAAGGTATCTACGGAAGGGTTTTCCTGGTCGGGGGGTCCCCCGGCCTTACAGGGGCAGTGGCCCTGGCCGGTGAGGCTGCCCTGAAGGGGGGTTCCGGCCTGGTGATGGTGGGTGTTCCTCGATCCCTTAACCCCATTTTGGAGGTTAAACTTACGGAGGTTATGACCCTACCTTTACCCGAGGAGGAGGAGGAAAAATGTCTGTCAAAGGCAGCAGAGAAGCCAATTTTGGATCAGTTGGCCCAGTGTGATGCAGCAGGTTTTGGTCCGGGAGTCCACCTCCGAAAGGAGGCCCTATCCCTCCTGGAGAGGATAATCAAAAATACTACCCTTCCCCTGGTAATAGATGCAGGGGGGTTGGCTCTCCTGGCAGAAAACTTGGAAATTTTAAGGGAGGCTTCGGCTCCCCTGGTATTAACCCCCCATCCAGGAGAAATGGGACGGTTGATGAAAACACCGGTAGAGGAAATAGAAAAGAACCGGCTTGCTGCCGCCAGGGACTTTGCCCGGGCCTGGCAGGTGGTCCTGGTTTTAAAAGGAGCCCACACTATTACCGCTTTACCCTCGGGAGAAGCTTATATAAACACTACGGGGAATCCAGGTATGGCCAGCGGCGGCACGGGAGATGTTTTGACGGGCTTAATAGTAGGACTTATCGGTCAGGGGTTATCTCCCGAGGAGGCAGCAGTAGCAGGGGTTTACCTTCACGGCCTGGCCGGGGATGAGGCAGTATCCACCCGGGGAGAGGCAGGCCTGACGGCCTTGGACCTGTTAGAATGTCTTCCCGGCGTGATAAAGGCTGCCTACCAGGCAGAAAGGGAGCATTAAAGACTGGCAGGCTGCCAGCTTAGGAGTTTTAATAAATAGATAAGTTATAGCAGAACATATAAATGGGAGGTAATATCAATGCTGAGGGCAAGGGATGTTATGGTAAAAAATGTAATTACAGTTAAGGAGCATGATACCCTTCAGGAGGTGGCCAAGATCCTGGTGGATAAAAAGATAAGCGGGGTACCTGTAATTGATGATAATAACCGGGTAGTGGGCATCATAACCGAGGGCGATTTGATCTACCAGGGCAAAAAGTTCCATGTACCTGCCGTAATAGAGATTTTGGGAGGAGTATTCTATTTTGAAGATCCCCGCAAGATTGAAAAGGATTTGAGAAAAATGGTGGGGGTCAAGGCAGGAGACGTGATGACCTCGGAAATTATCACGGTGGAGGAAAATACTTCTATAGAAGAAATTGCTACCATCATGGTGAAAAAGAGTATAAACCGGGTGCCGGTTACGGATGAAACAGGCATGCTGGTGGGTATTATAACCAGGCAGGACCTTATTAGAACCATCCACGAACAAAAATAAGGAGGGTTTAATCATAAAAAAGAAACGGCCCTTTTCAATTCTTTTTACCTGCCTGCTGCTGGCATTTATTTTCTTGGGCTTGACATCAGGCTGTTGGATGACTCCTGAACGGCTTGCCCGAAAGGTGGCGGGCAGGATGGAGGATACCAATTCCTATCATGTAAAGGGAAAGGCAGAGGTGATTACTCCGGACCTGGTCAGGGTTTATTACCTGGAACAGTGGTTCATAAAGCCGGACCTCTACCGCCTGGACATGGAAAGTGAAGGAGCCAGGCAGGTAATCATGGGCAAAGGAGAGGAGGTCTGGGTTTACCATCCCGAGCTGGAGGATTTTCACCGGATAAACAGCCAGGAAGGGGAAGAAAACCCCCTCCCCTATTTCCTGACCTTTTTTTGGAATAGCTTGATTACTGCCCGGGAAGTGGAGATTCTGGGGGTGGAAGAATTTACCCGGGGGCCTGCTTATGAGCTGATGATAATTCCCCGAAAGGAGGATCCCCACTGGTCTTTAGAAAAGGTATGGCTGGGCAAAAGAGATTTGATGCCATATCTGGTGGAAGTTTATGATAACCAGGGGAACCTGAGAAAGACCTTTGCCTTTGAAGAAATAAACCTGGATAGGGATATAGACCCGAAAATATTCCATCAGGATTCTTTTTCCTGAACTCACGGAATCATTCCGTGTTTTTTTATTTAATTTTGTTTTTATAAACAGGATATCAAGCAGTTATGCAGAATAGTTCTTAAAAGTAAAATGCATTTTTAGATGGAGGAAAGAAAAATGGTAGATAATTTAATTAATATAGGGCTGCTGGGATGCGGTACAGTAGGTTCAGGTGTAGTTAAAATCATCAAGAGAAACAGGGAAGAGATAGAAAGAAAAGCAGGTTCCAGGTTAAACATTAAAAAGGTTTTGGTTCGCAGCCTGGATAAGGAAAGGCCCCTGGAACTGGAGGGGGCAGAACTGGTTACGGAAGTTGACAAGATTTTAGAAGATCCTGAAATTAAGATAGTGATAGAGTTGATAGGGGATGTGGAAAGGGCCCGGGAATACATGGAGAAAGCCTTAAGAAAAGGTAAATTTGTGGTTACGGCCAATAAGGACCTTATGGCTCAGCACGGCAGAGAAATCTTTAAATTAGCTCGAGATATGGGCGTTAATGTATATTACGAAGCCAGCGTGGGCGGGGGCATTCCCCTGATACGTCCTCTGAAACACTCTCTGGCGGCCAACAGGATTATGAGGATCATGGGTATTATAAACGGTACCACTAACTATATTTTAACCCAGATGACCCTTCAGGGAAGGGGCTACCAGGAGGCCCTGGAGGAGGCCCAGGAAAAGGGGTTTGCCGAACAGGACCCCAGCTCAGACGTCCTGGGGAAGGACGCAGCCTATAAGCTGGCTATCCTGGCTTCTATTGCCTTTGACAGTACCATAAACATGGATTCCATATACACTGAAGGGATTACTGAAGTCAAGATCCGGGACATTCGTTATGCAGAGGAGCTGGGTTATAAGTTAAAGCTCCTGGCTATCGGGGACCGGATGGAAGAGGGGCTGGCCCTGAGGGTTCATCCCACCCTGGTCCCCGATAAACACCCCCTGGCAGCCGTGAATGACGAGTTTAACGCCGTCTTTTTTGAAGGGGATGCCGTAGGGGAAATAATGCTGTACGGCCGGGGTGCGGGGGAAATGCCCACGGGAAGTGCTGTAGTTGCAGATGTTATTGAGGCCGTCCGCAGTATAAATCACCAGGTGGAAAATGGGGTTATGGAGGTGGAGTTTTCCCAAAAGCCCATCATGCCCCTGAGCAGGATTCACTCCAAGTTTTATATTCGCCTAAAGGCCATAGACGAGCCCGGGGTTTTTGCCAGCCTGGCCAATATTTTTTCCGAAGAAAAGGTCAGCCTGGACATGATCATTCAAAAGAGGCGTATTGAAGAAATGGCTGAAATTGTCCTGGTTACCCACGATATCAGGGAGGAAAACTTTTTCCGCTCCATAGAAAGGATTAAGGAGATTCCTTCCATAAGAGAAATCAGCCAGCTTTTAAGGGTTGTATAAAAGGATTAAGGAAAGGAACACTGGACTATGAAAAAATATGTGGTTATCCTGGGAGACGGGATGCCCGACTATAAAATGCCACAACTGGATAACAGGACTCCCCTGGAGGCAGCTCATACCCCCAATATGGATTTTTTAGCCGGAAAAGGGATTATGGGAATGGTAAAAACCATTCCCCAGGGATACCCCCCGGGGAGCGATGTGGCCAATCTTTCCGTTATTGGTTACGACCCCGCCCGCTACTATACGGGGCGTTCCCCCCTGGAAGCGGTCAGCATGGGGGTGGACCTGAAAGAGGATGAAGTAGCCTTTCGCTGCAATCTGGTAACCCTTTCTGAAGCCTCCTCTTTCGAAGAAAAAGTTATGGTGGATTATAGCGCCGGGGAGATAAGCACCTCCGAGGCAGCCCTGCTCATTGAAGAGGTAGGGAAGGAACTGGGAGGCGGAGAGTTTAGCTTTTACCCGGGGATCAGCTACCGGCATCTGATGGTGTGGGAGGGAGGTCCCGATGATATAGACCTTACCCCGCCCCATGATATTTCGGACCGGGAAGTAGGACCCTATCTTCCCTCCGGCAAGGGATTGCATCTCCGGCAGCTGATGGAAAAAAGCCATGAATTTCTCTCCCACCACCCTGTGAACCAGTCCCGGGGAGAAAAGGGCCTTCCCCCTGCCAACTGTATGTGGCTGTGGGGTCAGGGGAGAAAGCCCCGCCTGAAAAGTTTTAAAGATAAGTACGGCCTCACCGGTTCCGTTATATCTGCCGTGGACCTGATAAAGGGTATAGGCCTGTGCGCCGGGCTGGAAGTGGTGGAAGTTCCCGGGGCTACAGGTAATATTCACACGGACTTTTCCGGGAAGGCTAAAGCCGCCCTCCTGGAACTGGAAAAAGGCAAGGATTTTATTTACCTCCACGTGGAAGCCCCCGATGAAGCGGGACACCAGGGTAAGGTGGAGGACAAAATTAAGGCAATTGAAGAGATAGATGAAAAGGTAGTGGGGGAAATCCTGCGGGGGCTGGAAAAGCATAAAGACTACAGCCTCATGGTTCTTTCCGATCACCCCACCCCTTTAAAGGTTAAAACCCATGTGGAGGATCCGGTGCCTTTTGTAATTTACGATGGGAAAGATTCCTCCCGGGGCAAGGCAGCAGGCTTTAATGAAGGGGAAGCGGAAAAGACGGGGATATTTTTAGAATCGGGGCCCCAGCTTATGGATTATTTTCTTGGTAAGCGCTCCTGTCATTAAAAAAATTACTGCAATATTTACAGGGAGGAAGCAGCAATGGCACTGATAGTACAAAAATACGGCGGAACTTCCGTGGCAGATGTAGATAAGATTATGGGAGTTGCCCGGAAGGCTGCCCACCTCCACGGGGAAGGTAACCAGGTGGTCCTGGTGGTATCTGCCATGGGTAAAAGCACAGACCATCTTTTAGATTTGATGTATGAAATAACCAACAATCCCCCTGAAAGGGAACTGGATATGTTGATGTCCACGGGAGAGCAGGTTTCCATATCCCTTTTATCCACGGCCCTTCATACCCTGGGGATTGAAAGTGTTTCCTTGACGGGTTCCCTGGCAGGAATTAAAACCGATTCCAACCATATCCGGGCCCGTATCCTGGAAATAGAACCGGGACGCATTGAAGAGGAACTGGAAAAGGGTAAAGTAGTGGTGGTGGCAGGATTCCAGGGCATTGATTCCCGGGGGGAAATAACTACCCTGGGCCGTGGAGGTTCCGATACCACGGCGGTGGCCCTGGCTGCGGCCTTGAAAGCAGACCTGTGCGAGATTTTTACCGATGTAAAGGGTATTTATACCCTGGACCCCAACATGGTGTCCACCGCCAGGAAACTTCCCTTTATTTCTTATGACGAAATGTTGGAAATGGCCAACCTGGGGGCCAGGGTTATGCATCCCAGGGCTGTGGAACTGGGCAAGCAGTACAAATTAAAAATTCATGTACGTTCCAGTTTTGATGAAGAAGAAGGGACTATTATCAGGGAGGTAGCTTCATTGGAAGAGAAATATATAGTGAGCGGGATAGCCTGTGATGTAAACCTGGCAAAAGTAGCCATAGTAGGTATTCCCGATAGGCCGGGAATTGCAGCCAATATTTTTAACACCATAGCTGATGCGGGAATTAGCGTGGACCTTATTGTACAGAGCATTCGCAAGGATGAAGAAAATGATATACTCTTTTCCGTTAACAAGGAGGACCTGAATAAAACCCTGGCCATCCTGGAAAAAATTTCTGATGAAGTGGGAGCCAAAGAAGTTTTTTATGATGAGGATGTGGCCAAAATTTCTATAATTGGAGCGGGTATGGCTAATGTTCCGGGAGTAGCGGCCACCATGTTTAAAGCCCTGGCAGACCGGGATATTAATATTGAAATAATTAGCACTTCGGAGATAAAGGTTTCCTGCCTCATTAAAAAGGACAGGATCAATGATGCCGCTGAAGGGGTGCATGAGGCCTTTAAACTGGGAGAGGACCAGGCTTCCCTTACTTGATTTATTTTTAATGTAATAAAAAGGAATATATTTAACTCTTTTACCAGCAGGAATAATCAGATTTTTTGTGGAATAAAATAATTATTAAAGTAGATATTGCTATATTAATAAGGATATATAATTAGGAGTGTTGAAGGAATGCCGTGCCCTTTTTCATTGCGTCCTGCCTGGGCCGAGATAAACCTGGATAACCTGGTTAGTAATTTGAAGGAATTTAGGAGAAGGGTCGGTCAGAAGGTTAAAATAATGGCTGTTGTAAAAGCCGATGGGTACGGCCACGGGGCCGTTGAAGTGGCCCAAGCAGCAGTGGAAAATGGATGCGATTACCTGGGAGTAGGCTTTCTTGATGAAGGTATAGAGTTAAGAAAAGCTGGTCTAAATACTCCCATTTTGGTTTTAGGATATACTCCCCCGGAACAGGCGGAACAGCTCCTTCACCATAACCTGGTTCCTACGGTCTTTTCCCTGGACCTGGCGAAAGCTTTAGCCGAAGAAGCTAAAAGAAGGGGGGAAAAAGCCCGGGTTCACGTTAAGGTGGATACGGGTATGGGAAGGCTGGGAATCTTTTCCTGGGAGGAGGGAATTGATTTTATCCGGGAGCTTAACCGCTGGCCTGCCCTGGAAGTTGAAGGTTTTTATACCCATTTTGCCGCCGCTGATGAAAGGGATAAGACTTTTACCTTGGAGCAGCTGTCCCGATTTAAAAAGGTTGTAGAAACCCTGTCCCAGGAGGGGATTGAGATTCCTTTGAAGCATGTGGCCAACAGTGCTGCTTCCATTGACCTCTCCCAAACCCATCTTGATATGATACGCCTGGGGATAAGCCTTTACGGTCTTTATCCTTCGCCAGAGGTAGAAAGGGAAAGGGTGGATTTAAAGCCCGTTATGTCCTTAAAAGCCCGGGTCATTCACCTGAAAGAGGTTCCACCGGGTACCAGTATAAGCTACGGCAGGACCTATGTTACCAGGGGTAAGACCTGGATAGCTTCCCTTCCCCTGGGCTACGGCGACGGATATTCCCGCCTCTTGACGGGAAAGGGCCAGGTCCTTATACGGGGGCGAAGATATTTTATTGTAGGCAGGATCTGCATGGACCAGATGATGGTGGACCTGGGGGAAGACCCTCCTCCCGTAGAAGAGGGAGAAGAAGTGGTTATTATGGGGGAACAGGGTTCAGAGGCCGTACTTGCTGAGGAAATAGCCGGATGGTTGGGAACCATTAATTACGAGGTTACCTGCGCTGTAAGCAAGAGAATTCCCAGGGTTTACCTCCGGGACAATAAAATAATAGCGGCCAGGACTCTTCTGGGAAAAGTAGATTTTTAAGTTAAATCAACTACAAAGTGTATAACTCCAGGAATGAATGTAAATAAATAGTTAAAGCGTATTAATACCTTTAGGGGGTGTCCTTATGAATGAAACAAAAAGGATAATGATAAGTCTGCCCAGCAATTTACTGCAGGAAGTGGACGGTATCGTTGCCACGGAAAAAAGGACCAGGAGCGAATTTATCAGGGAAGCCATGAAATTGTATCTGCACGAAAGGAAAAAACGTTATATCAGGGAGAAAATGCAGAAGGGATACCTGGAAATGGCTCAACTGAACCTGACCCTAGCTAATGAGGCCCTGGAAGCAGAAAATGAAGCAGATGATATGACGGAACAGTTGATTAGTGGAGTGTGAATACCGTGGATATCATTCATAGGGATGTCAGAAGGGGGAACATTTTTTATGCTGACTTGAGTCCTGTAATTGGTTCCGAGCAGGGTGGCGTTCGCCCCGTCCTCATAATACAAAATGACATTGGTAATAAATACAGCCCTACAGTTATTGTGGCGGCCATAACTTCCCAGATAAAAAAGGCCAAGCTTCCTACCCATGTAGAAATCGATGGAGAATTTGGGCTGGAAAAAGACTCGGTAATCCTCCTGGAGCAGATAAGAACCATAGATAAGCAGCGGCTGAGGGAAAAGGTTACAACCCTGGACGATAAAATAATGGCCAAGGTAGATGAAGCAGTTAAAATTAGCCTGGGATTAATAGAGTTTTAATTTAACCAGATAACATCATCTTACCTGGGGACAATTATCTGGCTAAATTATTTACCCTTAAAAAAGTTAGGGAGCAAGAAAAAACGTGAAAAAAATCACGTTTATTTTGTTTAAGTCCTGGAGGACTTTATATGATAAAAAAGCCAATGAAAAAGCCCTTGATAGGAATTACTTCCTGTCATGACCATGAAACCCGTGCAAACCGGCTGGCCCTGGCATATATCCGGGCCCTGGAGGAGGCGGGAGGCCTTCCTGTAATAATCCCTACCTTGAAGGAAGAAGAGTTGATTAAGGGTATCATTGACACCTTTGATGGACTGCTCCTTTCGGGGGGAGGGGATCCGGATCCCTTCCTCTGGGGAGAAGAACCTGTGCCGGAACAGGGGGAGATAGAGCCCTGGCGAGACCAGCTGGAGATTCTCCTGGTAAGGGGAGCCCTGGAAATTGGTAAGCCTCTCCTGGGCATATGCCGGGGAATGCAGGTGATGAACCTGGCGGCGGGAGGAACCCTCTACCAGGATCTGGCCAAAGAAAAGGAAGGGCTTATGAAACACATGCAGGAGGCTCCCCGCTGGTATGCTACCCATGGGGTTACCCTGATCCCGGGAAGCAGGATTAAATATATAATGGGAAAGGAAAATCTCAGGGTAAATAGCTTTCATCATCAGGGGGTAGAAAGGGTAGCTCCGGGTTTTTTGGTTTCCGGACGGGCCCGGGATGAGGTGATTGAGGTCATAGAATACCAGGAGGGAGGTTATGCCCTGGGGGTCCAGTGGCATCCTGAAACCATGGTAAAAAGGGATAAAAACATGGCCAACCTTTTTAAAGATTTTGTATCTGCCTGCAAGGGATAAAAATAACTTGCTTCTGGAATTGACATGTGTTATATTTACTTAGAGCAGTTTTCTCCGATACCTTGCCCCGGGCCTGGTGTTTATTAGAGGGTTTATGGATGAAGTTTAGGCCTCAAAGACTAGAAAGACCCACAGGCATGTATTATTATAGATATAATTATCGGTTATCCAGGTGGAGGAGAACTCTCTCGTTTGTGATGGTTTAACTATCAAGGGGAGAGTTTTTTAATTTAGGAGGTGTAAAAATATAATGAAAGTATTAGTAAGTGATCCCATTTCGGAACTGGGAGTAAAAAAGCTCCAGGAAAGGCCGGGGGTAGAGGTAGATGTAAAGACAGATTTATCCCCCGAGGAACTTGTAGAATCCATAGGGAATTATGATGCCCTGGTGGTTAGAAGCCAGTCCCAGGTAACTGCCGAAGTGATCAATGCGGGGAAAAATTTGAAGGTTATTGGACGAGCAGGGGTTGGTGTGGACAATATTGATGTGGCGGCAGCAACCCAGAGGGGAATAATGGTGGTTAATGCTCCCGAGGGTAACACCATTGCTACTGCTGAACATACCATGGCCATGATGTTGTCTTTGGCCAGGAACGTTCCTTCTGCCTATCAGTCCCTTAAAGGACGAGAATGGAAGAAGAGCAAATTTGTTGGGGTTGAGCTTTACAATAAGACCCTGGGAGTTTTAGGATTGGGCCGTATAGGTACGGAAGTGGTCCAGAGGGCCAAGTCTTTTGGTATGGAGATCCTGGGTTATGATCCCCATATTTCCGAAGAAAGTGCCCGGAAGCTGGGGGTAACCCTTTGTTCCCTGGAAGAAATGCTTCCCAAGGTTGACTTTCTAACCCTTCATACTCCCAGGACCAGTAAAACTTATCATTTTATTGGTGAAAGGGAACTTTCCATGATGAAGGAGGGTGCCCGTATCGTTAACTGTGCTCGGGGAGGCCTTATCGATGAAGAGGCCCTTTATGAAGCCCTGAAGAGCGGCAAGGTGGCGGGTGCAGCCCTGGACGTTTTTGAAGAGGAGCCAGCGGTGGAGAGCCCCCTCCTGGAGCTGGACAATATAATTGTAACCCCTCACTTGGGAGCCTCTACCCAGGAAGCCCAGATTAACGTGGCCGTCCTGGTGGCGGAACAGATTCTTTATGCCTTATTTGGGGAACCGGTGGCTACCGCTGTTAACGTGGCCATTATACCTCCCGAAACTCTGGCAGATGTAA
>SKLX01000185.1 GCA_007121375.1 Bacillota bacterium
CATAGGCCACCTGGGGGTTTGTAAAATCCCAATTTCCAAGAAAGTGAACGGACCCCATGATATAATCAAAGGGATAGGGGTTTATTTCCTTTTTTATAGCTTCTTCCCTCCCGGGCAGGTAATCTACTTCTATGCCCAGCTTTACCGAAGGATTATTTTTTTCCTGGCGCAACTTATCTATATCTATTACATACTGGGAAAGCTCCTCTCCCTCCATGGTAACCTTTATGGGGGGAGTAAATCCCAATAGATCCAGGGGGAAGTGGTCGGCAAACCCAATCTCCTCCAATCCTTTACGTTGAGCCTCCTTGTAATAGTCCTCAAGGGACCCTTTAGCATGACCACACCTGTCTGTGTGTATATGATAATCAACCATTCTTCTCTTCCTTTTTATTTATTTAAAGTTAAAGGATTAAAAAAACAAGTCTTTTCCCCTGTATGGCAGGCAGGACCCTTCTGGTCCACCCGCACCAGGAGAGTATCGGCATCACAATCATAAAAAATCTCTTTAACCCTTTGATAATTACCCGATGACTCTCCCTTTACCCAGAACTTCTGCCTGCTGCGGCTCCAAAAGCAAGTTTTTCCCTCTTCTAAAGTCTTTTGCAGGGATTCTTTATTCATGTAAGCCATCATCAGGACCTGCCCCGTTGACTCTTCCTGGATAATGGCAGGAATTAAACCTTTCTCGTCATATTTTAACTTATCAACTTCCATTTTACAAACGCACCTCCACTCCATTTTGGGCCAGGTATTCTTTTACTTCCCTTATGGTAAACTGGCGGTAATGGAATACAGAAGCAGCCAGGGCTGCATCCGCCTTTCCTTCCGTCAAAGCTTCCAGAAAATGCTCCATTTTACCTGCTCCTCCGGAAGCAATAACCGGAATCCTAACCCGTTCCCCCAGGGCAGAAGTAAGGGGAATATCATAACCCTCCTTTCCTCCATCCCTGTCCATACTGGTAAGCAAAATCTCTCCTGCGCCCCTTTTTTCTACTTCTTCCGCCCACCTCAGGGCTGAATAACCTGTGTTAGTCCTTCCCCCGTGGAGATAAACTTCCCAATCTTTTTTTCCCTCGTTCCACCTGGCATCAATAGCCACCACCATACACTGGGTGCCAAACATTTCTGCAGCTTCACTGACCAGGGAAGGATTTTCAAAGGCCGCAGTGTTTAAAGAAACCTTATCGGCGCCGGCACTTAATATATCCTTTATTTCCCCCAGCTTGCCAATACCGCCCCCTACCGTTAAAGGTATATAAACTTCTTTAGCCGTCCGGGAAACTACATCTATTACCGTTTTCCTTTTTTCATGGGAAGCGGTTATATCCAAAAACACCAGCTCATCAGCCCCCGCCTGGTCATAAAAACCAGCAAGTTCTACCGGGTCGCCGGCATCCCTCAAATTTACAAACTGCACCCCCTTAACTACCCTTCCTTCCTTTACATCCAGACACGGTATAATTCTTTTGGCCAACATCTTGTCCCCCCTATTATTTTCTTTTTAGGTTAGATTAAAGCTTTACCTATTTCTGGCCGTCTCCAGGGCCTCTTCCAAAGTAAACTGACCCGTGTATAAAGCCTGCCCTACAATTATACCCTTTACTCCCCAGGATTCAAGTTCCCTGGCTTTCCTTATATCCTCCAGGGAAGAAACTCCTCCGGAAGCAATAATGTCAAGGGAGGTTTTTGCAGCTATTTCCCGGGTTGCTTCCAAATTAGGCCCTTCCAGGGTTCCATCCCGGGAAATATCCGTATATACAACTTCCTTTACCCCCATCTTTTCCATATCTTTAACTAAATCCAGGGCTTTAATATCCGAGGATTCCACCCAACCTTGAAGGGCAACCCTTCCCTCCCGGGCATCAATCCCCACCATTATCTTTTCCCCGTACCTTTCCACCATTTTTTTAACCAGTTCAGGGTTCCTTACGGCTGCCGTACCAATTATGACCCGGGAAATACCTGCTTTTAGCAACTCCTCCACCGTTGATTCATCCCTGACACCACCCCCCAGCTGAATGGGTATTTTTAATCTTTCGGCAACCTTTCTAATAACGGCTTTGTTCTGGGGGACTCCTTTAAAGGCCCCATCCAGGTCTACCATATGCAGTCGGGTAGCCCCCTTTTCTTCCCACATACAGGCTACCTCCAGGGGATCTTCATAATAAACGGTTTCCCGGTCTGCCCTCCCCTGAAAAAGGCGGACACATTTACCCTTTCTTAAATCAATAGCAGGAATTACTTCCATTTTTCTACCAGCTCCCCAAAATTAGCTAATATTTTTAGACCCTTTTCACTGCTTTTTTCCGGGTGAAACTGAACTCCATAAATTAAAGGCTCTCCCCGGACTACCACAGCCACATCTTTCCCGTATTCCACCATGGCCAGGACCTTCCTTCCATCTTCCGGCCGGGCATAGTAAGAGTGGACAAAATAAAAATAGTCCCCGTTTTTTATGCCTTTAAGGAGGGGATCTTCTTTAACAATTTTCAAGGAATTCCATCCCATGTGGGGTATTTTTAAATTGCCCTGAAACTTGATCACTTTCCCTGGAACCAGGCCCAGGCCTCCTCCCTTTTCTTCAGAGCTCTCCTGGCTGCTTTCCAGGAGCAGTTGTAATCCCAGGCAAATGCCCAGGAGGGGAACTCCCTCACCGGCCCTCTTTTTTACTGCTTCCCCCAGACCCTTTTCTTTCAAGTTTAAAACCGCCTGACCAAAAGCCCCTACTCCGGGCAGAATAATACCCTTGGCCCGAGCTATTTCTTCAGGCCGGTCCGTAACAAAGGTTTTATAACCCATCCTGGCAAAACCATTTTGCACACTCTGTAGATTCCCCATACCGTAATCAACAATGGAAATCAAAATCAACGCCTCCAGATTTGTTTTTAAAAGGTAAAGACAGGAGGGCATTCTCCTGTCTTTCCTTATATTAAAGCTTACCCTTGGTTGAAGGGACTCCCTGGATCCGTGAATCCCGGGTGAGAGCCTGATCCAGGCTTTTCCCCAGGGCTTTAAATACTGCCTCCAGGATGTGATGAGAATTCTTTCCATGTATAAGCTTAACATGGAGGGTTACCCGGGCCTCCTGAACAAAGGCCCTTAAAAATTCCTCCAGGAGTTCCGTATCAAATTCACCTACCCTTTCTGCAGGGACCTCAACCTCATATACCAGGAGGGGACGGTCGGATAAATCCAGGGATACCATGACCAGGGCTTCGTCCATGGGCAGAACAAAAAAACCAAACCTTTTTATCCCTTCTTTGTCCCCCATTCCTTTATATAAAGCCTGTCCCAGGGTAATACCCGTATCTTCTACCAGGTGGTGGGCATCTATTTCCAGGTCCCCCTGGGCATTAATGGTTAAATCAAAAAGACCGTGCCTGGCCCAAAGATTCAACATATGTTCAAAAAAAGGAACCCCCATTTGTAAATGGGTTTCGCCCCTTCCATCCAGGTTCAAATTTAAGGAGATCCTGGTTTCCTTTGTTTTTCTATCTACCTGTGCTTCCCTTTTACTCAAGGGCCCTCCTCCTCACTTTAATAGCATTGGCATGGGCATCCAGGCCTTCCAACTCCGCCAGTAAAATTACATCCTCCGCTGCTTCTTTAAAGGGCTGGGGTGGGTAATAAAGAACACTGGTTTTTTTAATAAAATCATCCACATTTAACCCGGAAGAGAAGCGGGCTGCTCCCCCCGTAGGCAGTACATGATTGGGCCCCGCATAATAATCCCCCAAAGATTCGGAGGTATACTTCCCTAAAAACACTGAGCCGGCGTTTTCGATAAGGTACAGGTAAGTCCAGGGGTCCTCCAGGATAACCTCCAGGTGCTCAGGAGCTATATCATTGGATACCTGAAAGGCCTCCTCCAGATCCTTAACCAGTATTATGGCAGAATGGTTTTTAAAAGACTCCTCTATTATATCCCGCCGGCCCATTTGAGTTATATCCTTTTCAATGACTTCCAGAACTTTTGCGGGAAGTTCCTGGTCGGGAGTTACCAGGTAATTTGCTGCCAGAGGGTCATGCTCTGCCTGGGTCATCAAGTCTGCCGCAATAAAGGAAGGATCGGCTCCATAACCGGCAATAATCAAGAGTTCACTGGGGCCAGCCAGCATGTCAATATCCACATCACCGTAGACCTGTTTTTTAGCCAGGGTAACATAAATATTACCGGGACCAACTATCTTATCCACCCGAGGAAGGGTTTTTGTCCCATAGGCCAGGGCCCCTACCGCCTGGGCACCACCTACTTTATAAATCTTTTCCACTCCTGCCATCCGGGCAGCCGTCAGGGTATAGGGGTTTACCTTACCATCTTTACCCGGGGGAGTAGCCAGGTAAATTTCTTTAACCCCGGCAACTTTAGCAGGTATAACATTCATTATAACGGAAGAGGGGTAAGAAGCTGTTCCTCCCGGCACATAGGCTCCAATTCTTTTCAAGGGTATTACCATATGACCCAGCATAACCCCATCCTGCCGGGTTTGGAACCAGGAATTCCTAACCTGCCTTCGGTGAAAATCCTCAATATTTTTAATGGCCCTTACCATGGCTCCCATAAAATCCCTGTCTACTTTTTCCCCTGCTTCATCGAATTCTTTCTCCTCCACCGCCAGTTTATCCAGGGAAACTCCATCAAACTTTAAAGTCAAATCCTTTAAAGCTTCATCCCCCCGGGATCGAACCTGGGCTATAACATCTTTTACTGCCTTTTCTTCTTCCTCCCAGTACCCAATTTCCCTTCTTTCCTTTAATTTTTCCCAACGATCCCTGGTATATATATTTATCAACAGCTTTCCACCACCCTTGCTTTAGCGTGTTAAAGTATTAAAGTAACTTATGCTTATTTTAGCACCTTCCAACACCAGTGTCAACCAACCCCCCATAACTTAACAAAAAACAACACAGGGTTGTTATTTGTTAAGTTATGGGTAAAATTTAAAAGCGCTAGAATTAGCGCTTAAAGGGTTCTAAAAATCAGGTTAAAAATCTCACGGGGTTCTTCTCCTTGAATACATACCCAGTAAACCCTGTTTTCCTTCTGGTAATAATAACTATACCATCCCATGCCTTCTACATGGTAAATTACAGTATCCTTTTTATTCCAGAAAGAATAATTGTAAAAAACATCTCTTTCGATGATCCTGCCATCTATCCTTTTTATTAAGTCCTCTGCTTCTTCTTTTCCCGTGGATTCAGAAATCCAGATAACTGCCTGCTGTTCATTCCCCTGGTAGTAAG
>SKLX01000076.1 GCA_007121375.1 Bacillota bacterium
ACACACCTAAAGGGTAAGGTTTATATAGATGGGGAAAATATTTATTCCGAGAAAATTGATGTGGTAAACCTGCGTAAAAGGGTGGGAATGGTTTTTCAAAACCCCAACCCCTTCCCCAAGTCAATTTTTGACAATATTGCCTACGGGCCCCGGGTTCACGGCTTAAAAGACAAGACAAAGCTGGGGGAAATTGTGGAAGAAAGTTTGAATCAGGCGGCCCTGTGGGAGGAAGTGAAGGACAGGTTGGGAAAACCTGCCCTGGGTTTATCGGGAGGCCAGC
Organism: Bacillota bacterium; assembly: GCA_007121375.1. Taxonomy (GTDB): domain Bacteria; phylum Bacillota; class Dethiobacteria; order SKNC01; family SKNC01; genus SKLX01. The sequence continues at coordinate 281 of SKLX01000076.1, forward strand.
AGCAGCGCCTCTGCATTGCCCGAGTCCTGGCGGTCCAGCCGGATATCATCTTAATGGATGAACCCACTTCAGCCCTGGACCCCATAGCAACTTTGAGGATTGAAGAACTGGTGCAGGATTTAAAAGAAAATTATACCATTATTATTGTTACCCATAACTTATCCCAGGCAGCCAGAATTTCTGATTACACAGCCTTCTTCCTCCACGGTGAAATAATCGAATGTGGGGAAACCGATAATGTTTTTACTAACCCTCGGGAAGAAAAAACAGAAGACTACATCACCGGCAGATTTGGTTAAAATAAACGAAATTTGGGAGGGCTAAAGTTGGGAAGAAAATCTTTTCACGCCGAACTGGAAGAACTGCAAAAGGATATATTAAAACTGGGAGGCCTCGTGGAACAGGCCATATATAAAGGAGTAAAATCCCTGGAGAAAATGGATTTTAAGCAGGCCCAGGAAGTCATTGATAACGACGATGTAATTGACAACTATGAACTGGAAATTGAAAATAAATGCCTGACCCTGATAGCCCGCCAGCAACCCATGGCCCGGGATTTAAGAACTATCGGTACAGCCCTGAAAATAATCACTGACCTGGAAAGAATGGCGGACCATTCTACAGAAATTGCCCGCATTACCAAAAGACTTGAAGGCCAGGAGTTGATTAAACCCCTGGTAGATATACCCCGCATGGCCCAGCTGGCCCAACGGATGGTGGGAGAAAGCTTACAGGCTTTTATACAAAGGGATAATAAAATGGCCGTGGAAATGATAGAACTGGACCACCAGGTAGACCACCTGTACCGCCAAATTTTTCGGGAACTACTGGTCTTGATGATGGAGGAGCCTCGAAACATAACCCAGGCTACTTACCTCCTCCTGGTAGCCCGCAACCTGGAAAGGATTGCAGATCATGCCACAAACCTGGGAGAATGGATTATCTACATGGTAACGGGAGTAAAGAAAGAACTAAACCAGTAGCAGGGTAAAAAAAATTACCCCTGGCCTTTGATGGTATATACGGGGGCAGTCTTAATAAATAAGGGCCTGAAAGAGGCCTTTATTTTATTTGTCATTTTTTTCTTTGTCCTATTGCCTTAACCAACCAATAATTATATTATCTAGTATATAAGGAGGGTTTTTATGAGGACGGCCATTCTTTACAGTGAGAAATTAAGGGAATATGACCTGGGCCATGTCCTTAGCGGAGACCGATACGGGGCCTTCATGAAAGTTTTCCGGGAAAAACTGGGAGACCACCCCGCCTTCCAGGTAGTTGAACCCCCCACCGCTACCCACCAGGACCTGATGATGGTCCACCAGGAGGAATATATCAGGCGGGTAGAAAGATGTGAATCCCGGGACCCGGATACTCCCCTGAACCCCGGGGTAATAAGGTCCACAAAGTTAATGGCGGGGGCAGGCAAGCTGGCAGGAGAACTGGTCCATTCCGGTAAATACCAGAAGGCAGCCGTCATCGGCGGAGGTGTGCAGCATGCAGGGAGGCACTACGAAAAGGGTTTTGGAGTATTCAGTGACGTAGGTTTATGTGGGGAAAACCTCATGCAAAACTACGGGGTGGAAAAAATTCTGATCCTGGACTTTGATGCCCATGCGGGAGACGGAATATATCAAATATTTGCAAAAGACCCCCGAGTCTTGTTTATTTCCCTCCACCAGGACACCAGAACCTTATACCCGGGGCCCTCTTACCAAAATCCCATGGGAGAAGGAGAGGGGCTGGGCTATTCTCTCAATATACCCCTTCCTCCCCGGACGGGGGACGAGGCCTACGGGTATGTCCTGGACCACCTGATTTCCCCCCTGGCCCGGGAATTCCAGCCGGAAATAATATTAATGGTTGACGGCAGTGACCCCCACTTTATAGACCGGATAACCCAGATGGGAGTAACCCTGCAAGGCCTGTATATGATTGGCGCCAGGGTAAGGCAAATTGCCCGGGAGGTAACGGAAGGCAGGGTGGTATCCTTTAATGGCTCTGGATATGACCCCAGGGGAATTTTGTTCCCCCTGGGCTGGCTGGCTTCCATCTGCGGGCTTGCGGGAATAGAGATTTCCCTGGAGGAACCCTATCCCCTCCCTCCTGATCTCCATTCTGATAAAGGCCTGGAAAGAACCAGAAAAATAGTAGAAGAAATAAGGAAAAAGTACGCTCCTTACTGGAAATGCCTGGCCGATAGCTGAATTATCCACCCCATAAATATTCTTTAGCTCTGACCTTTTTCCTTTTCCACATATATGAGCTTTACAATGTCCAGAAACAGATGAGTGGTGGAAACCTTTTTAAAACCAACCTGGCGGGCCAGAACCTCCGTATCCCTGGCAATATGGTCTCCGAATAAACGATAAAAAGGACCGGAGATTATGTTCATCATCTTCCCCAGTTTTCCCCTGGAATTAACATGCTCCAGCATAAGGAGCCTACCTCCGGGTTTTAGTACCCGGTATATCTCCTGCAAGCCTGCACGAGGGTCATCCACCTGGCAGAAAAGAAAAGAGGAAACAACGGTATCAAAGGAAGCTTCTTTAAAGGGCATGACCTTCACATCCCCCTGCACAAACTCCACGGGCTTTTTCATCCTCTCTGCCCTAAGTCGTGCCCTCTGGAGGTATTCCTCACTGAGGTCCAGGGCCGTTAAGGAAACTCCAAAAGGGTAATAAAAAATGTTAAGGCCGGTGCCGACCCCCACCTCCAGAATCCGGGGACCTTTAACCTGGTTCCAGAGTTTACGCCTCCATTTTTTTACCAGAATCCCTTCAAAGAAAGACAGCAAAAAATCGTAGGCTATCCCTTTCAATCCACCTTTTAACAATTTATTACCCACCTTTCCTTAACCGCCATTACTCTATTTTTTTCCCACTATAATTTTTAGTGCCTTTAATATACCACAATTTTCCCCCGGCTGCTGGAAATCCTTCTATAAATATTGTAATATAAGGTTAAATCCCATGGAAAGGAGATAAAGAAAATGAGCAAGAAGAAAAGTAACTTGCTGAAGACCGATGGAAAACTTTCTTTACGGTTGACGACACTAATAGTTATTGCTCTGGCACTGGTTCTTGTAACTCTCTTTTATTTCATTTCTACCCGGGATACTGCCCTACCGGATACTGAACCCCCTCCTACAGAACCCATAGAAAACGATCAATTGCAGGAAATAGGAGTCGAACTGACAGCAGAGGGTTTCACCTCCCCGGTAGCTTATGTTTCTCCTGATGACGGAACAGGAAGAATGTTTTTAGTTGACCAGGTAGGCTTGATCTGGATAGTAGACGCAGATGGAAATGTCCTGGAAGAAAGTTTCCTGGATATACAGGAGGAATTGGTGGATCTGACCCCTGATTTTGATGAGAGGGGATTATTGGGATTAACTTTCCATCCCAACTTTAAAGAAAATGGACGTTTCTTTGTTCACTATAGTGCACCTTTAAGGGAAGGCGCTCCGGAAGAATGGGATCACACCGGCGTAATAGCAGAATTTGAAGTCAGGGAAGATGACTCAAATATTGCTGATCCTGAATCGAAAAAGATTATTCTTGAAATTGACCAGCCCCAATTTAATCATAACGGAGGACAAATTGCCTTCGGCCCCGACGGTTATTTATATATTACCCTGGGAGATGGCGGGGGAGCAAATGACGTTGGGCTGGGACATCCTGAGATAGGGAATGGACAGGATACCTCCACCCTCCTGGGAAGTATACTGAGAATAGATGTTGATGAGGGTGATCCTTATTCTATCCCTGATGATAATCCCTTTGTTGGTAAAGAAGGCCGGGATGAAATCTTTGCATATGGATTGCGAAACCCCTATCGTATTTCTTTCGATGCAAAGGGTGATAATGAGCTCTTTGCAGGGGATGTGGGACAAGACTTATGGGAAGAAGTTAACATTGTGACCAAAGGAGGTAATTATGGATGGAATATTAAAGAGGGAACCCACTGTTTCGATCCCGAAAACCCCACAGACCCTCCTGAAGAGTGTCCCTCCGTTGGTCCCCGGGGAGAACCTCTCATCGACCCGATACTTGACTACAGAAATGCCCGGCACGAAGGAATTGGACTTGCGGTCATCGGTGGTTATGTTTATCGGGGCGAGGCAATTAATGCCCTGGAAGGAAATTATATTTTTGGAGACTGGAGTCTTGATTTTAATGAAGGAGACGGCACTGTCTTTTCCGCCAGTTCAACTAATGGAGATTGGGATTTTTGGGAACTGGCAGTTACAAATAAAGAAAATCAGCGTTTAGGATTATTTATAACAGGAATGGGCCAGGATGCTGATAAAGAATTATATGTACTGACCACAGAAAATTCCGGGCCTTCGGGAAATACCGGAAGGATATTTAAAATAGTGCCCCCAGGAAATAAAAACCTGGAATAATCAAGAGGTCTTAAGGGCTTCCTTTTAAGCACAAGGCTTTATGATATTAACATTTTATGGAGGTATTAACCTGTGAAATATTTTCTCCTTTTCACCCTGATACTAAGCTTGACCCTGTTTTTGGGATGTGAGACTCCCGAGGAGCTTAATGATGAAGAATTAAATCTTATGGCAAGGACACAAGAGCCCTTGACGGTAGATGGATCCCCTTCGGGATACCCGGCAGCACCAGTTCAAATAGCAGTTGCAGATATTCATCTGGCCCATGACAGTAACTACCTCTATGTGCACATGGAAGGTGAAATTCAGGGCTGGGTTGCCGTAGGATTCAACACCTCCGGTGGCGAAATGGATGGTGCCAATATGATTCTTGGTTACCTGGATGGAGATGACCCTGCCTTCCGGGATGATGTGGGTTGGGGCCTTAACCATTCAGAAGCAAATGTAACAGCCCTGGAAGATTTTTACCTGTCCTACCAGGAAGGGACAGCGGTTATGGAATTTTCCTATCCCTTATCTTTTCCAGAGGAAGAAAACTACAATATCAAAGAACTTACTCCGGGAATGACCTATAGCCTCATAGTTGCTTACCATGACAGCTCCAGTGATATTAACCAGCGGCATACCGACGTGGGGAGCATTGATTTTACTGTTGAGCCCTGAGCCGGGATATAGTTTTTTATATTAAATCAAAAATTCTTCTTTTTTACGTCATATTTTTATACCCCCTTCGTCTTCTTTAGTAAAAGAAAGATTAAAAAAGGGGAGGAATGAAAAATGACAAAGAAATTTTGGATCATGGGAGCCGTAATACTTATCCTGGCATTGGCTGCCGGGACCATCACCGCTCAAAGCATCTGGGAGCAGAGGGTGGAAAATCAACCGGAAAAAGAAATTGAAGAAGAGGCCCCGGAAAAATGCCTGGAGCCAGAAGAATCAATGAAGGGAGAAGGGGAAGAAGATAGGGACAGGGAAGATATAAACCTGCGAAAAGGGGAAGGAATGCTTACCGGACGGATTGACAGCCATTCGGTAGAAATTAAGGTTAAGGGTAACCACCAGGCTTTTGGCCTGAGTGAAGAAATGAGGGATAAGGAATTTGCCCCGGGAGACATAAGCTTTAAATATTATGTAGATGACCAGGGACGCTCCATTATTACCCAGGCTGATTTCCAAAGCCCCAGGGAAAGTGAAGTCCACACGACAGAAGGTATCTTTAGAGGTAAGGCTGACAGCCACACTGTGGAAATAGAAATAGAGGGTAAGCCCCGGGCCTTCGGGGTAGAGGAAAACCTGTCCTTCGCAGGTATTGATACAGGCCAGGAGCTTTTCATCGCTTATCAGGAGGATGATAGGGGCCGGGAAGTAATTATAAAAATTGAAAAAATCTTTTAACTATCTATAACCCAGGTTTTTTAAAACCCCCTGGCAGTAAAACTCTCCCTTCCGGGAGAAGGAAAACTGCCAGGGGTTTTTTATTTAAGCTTTAAGCCCAGATAGGAAAGCCAATAAGTCCCCAGTAGGCCAGAAATAGGGTAGCAGGTGGTGGTAACTCCTCCCCCGGAAGTTCCGATTGAGCTACTACCGGAGAAATGCTGCCAATCAACAATAGCCCTGTTATCAAAAGTATTAGTAAATTCTTAGCAGTCATATTTATTTCTCCTTTTTCAACTTCACCACGGCATAACCCGCCCTGGCAAGAATTTTTTGAATCCCCCTAATCAGGTTCCTGTCGATCTCCTTAATATTTTCAGGCAGCTGATCCCACTCTACCAGATGGGGATTACGCCTGGGGTTATCTTCTGTAGGTTCCCCCAGAGTAAAGCCCTGTTCCAGCCTGGCCTTTACCCAAAGATCATGCTCAAGTTTAGCCAGCTTTTCTAAATCATCACCAGGAAAATCAAAGGATACCTGTTCACTACGCGCCGGAACCATTATGTAACCAGCAACAGCAAGCTTGGTAGGAATATTGCGAACGATAATCCTGTTAGCTTCTTTATCTGTCTCCTCTAAATCTGCATAGGGTTTTAAAAGGGGATGGACTTTTTTAATTTCCTCCTGGGGTCCCTTCTTCAACCCGTCACACAGCTTGTCTTCACAATAAATATCATGGGCTGCTTCCGCTAAGGTCTCCAGGAGGTCGCCTTCCAGTTCTAGCTGTTGGGCCAGGGCAAGAAATTCATCACCATTCACATGAAGATTTAGCTGGTTCTCGGGAGGTAAGGAAGACCGCTCAAAACTGGTCTTACCTGAAAGGCTACTCATATAAATAATGGATTCAAGGGAACGTATTCCATGTTTGTAATCACGGATATGGAGCAGGGCACGCAATACACCCCGGTCAATATTCAATTTTTCGATTCCATCTTCCCTGCTGAAAATTTGGGGAACGTTTAAATTAAGAATCAATCGAATTACAATAGCCCGGCGAATAAGGTAATAAGGATCAGCAGCCCCATCTTCTGTGGTGTAGGGATTAGGGCCCAAAATATTTATATACCCCTTTAATCGGCTAAGAAAATCAGGACCTTTCATTTCCATAAATTCTTTCTCTTCCAGCAGCGTGGTAAACTTCTCCATGCGGCAGCAGGTTCCCCCGGCAAAAACAAAGATACACCTTCCTATGGGATGCAGAACCTGGCCCTCCTGGAAAGTCCCGTCCTGCATGGGAGCCAGAAAGTAGCGAAGCCATCCCAGGGATTTATTTTCATAGGTGGTGTCAAATTCGTCCCAAAAAACAAGGGGTATTTTCCCCGACAGACCTGCATCCCTGACCTGGTGAAAAGCATCATAGAGGTCACCTAGAGAATTAAACTGGGAAAGATTGAACTCCAGGGTTTTAATTTTATCAGTCTGAACGGAATCAGCAATTTGTTTTACGGCAAAGGACTTTCCCGAACCGGGAGGGCCAAATACGGCTATGGAAAGGGGTTTATTTAGCGATTGCCCACAGTATTCACAGATCAGGCTGCGGATACTGCGAAAACTTTCTACTTCCCTGCGGTCAGCGGTAATAAATTTGCCAAACTGGCCCAGGGGTACACTTCCCAGGGCTTCTTCCACCCCTTCCAAAACAATTCTATTGGCCACCTGCTCAAGATATTCACTATAGAGGTCCTGGAGAATGCTCCAGCCCCCTTCTAGCTCTGACTTCTCCTCTTTAAATTCTTCCCCCGTCAAAAACCTCACCGGACTGGGAACAGAGGCAGTTTTAAAGGGCTTCTCCTCATGAGCTAATTTTTCACCAATAAGGCCAAGGGGAAAATTAAGCCCCTTTTCCCCTTTCATTTCTGGTTGTGTATATCCCTTTTGGTGTAGGAGACGTACGGCAGCCAATCCTGATTGGATACCTCCATAAATGGAGGGACGGGAACTATTTAACATAAGCTGGCGGGCGATACCAGCTGTGAGACAGGAATTGTATCCGATCATTCCACCAGGAAAAGCCTTGTTCCACATCCCCTCCACAAGGAAGGGATCAAAGAAAAGGGTACTTTCAAAGGAATCAATAGCATATGAAGTCTTTTCCCCACCAGAATCGGCACGAGACAGGAGAAAAGCACCAGCGGTATCAAAAGAGACGATGACATGGGCACAGCGGGATAAAGAATTAACCCGGGGGTTGTGGGTCAGCTCCCAGTACAGGTCGTGGGCTGTACGTTCCCAGGAAAGCTCCCGGCTGATCTGGACCTCGGTGCGCCGCAAGTCATCAGCATTCATGACTACAATAACTCGCTGGGCACAATTTTTGTGAAGATGATCCCAAAGTTCCCCCTGGGCCACAGGGCGCGCCATTTTAACCAGTATCCAGGCGGGGTAATCCTCTTCCTTAATAGCTTCCGGCCACATTTCCGGCCTGTCTCTAAAACCCAGGTCAGCATCTTCCAAAATGACCAGGTCTGCCTTTGATGGGTCATTTTCCACCATCTGCCCTTCCAGAGGCTGCTTAAACTTACCCTGGGATAAACCCAAAAATTCTTTTACCCTCCAGGCAGGCTCTTTCCCATTGAATAACGTCCAGACAGCATGGGAATGGTGAAAGCCCTCGTCATTCGGAAAAACAAATTTTTTGGGAAGTTGAATAGAACGAACCTCCCAATTTACTTCATTATTTCCCCCCAAACTGGAAGCCACCTGTGCAACAAGGTCAGTTAAAAGAGCTGCCCCACCATATTGCTGATAAAGTCTCGTACTGGTGTCCTTCCAACATGAACTGACAGATCTAACACTTTCTCCTGGTGGAAAAAGAGCCAGGTTCCATTCAACAGTCAGATCACCAGTCACAACTACAGTTTTTTCCTTTTTATTTTCCACTAAAGATTGCTCCTTCCTTGTTCAGGTAATATAACAAGTTCCTGGCAATTAAACTTTGATTTTAGAAAACTCAGGACCTTGGGAAGAAAGGGGAAAAGGTACGAGACTGGCGGTAACCTGGCTGACGTTGCCGGCCAGGCAAACATCCAGGGAGGGACAATGAAATAGCCGGGAACCACAAACTCCCGTATGCCCAATGATCTGAGGCACTATAGGCCAACCGGGGCCTACAGGGCTCTTTGCTATTTCCAGCTGAATTCTATCAATATTTTTAAAATTAAACATCCCTGGGCCTTTTCCCTTTATCTTTTCGCCGAAATATTTCAAAATATTTTTATAAATGTGACATTGGGGTAGCATTTAAAATATGCCTCGTTTACAAGCATTCTGTTCACCGGTTAAAAAAAGGGGGAAGCGGCTAGCTTCCCTGCTAATAAAAACCCCACTATTTATTTATATTACTAGAGAAGCCTGGAAATATTGTGCTTCAACTCCTTAAGAGCCCCGTTGATAGCCTCCAGCCTTCCCTCCACCCTTATTAACAAGTATACGCTTACGGCTATGGGAAACCCCAGGTTTCCTACCAGAAAAACCAGGTCATCGGTCAATTTAAAAACCTCCTTCCCTTACTTTTAACCTGCTAACTTAAAAGGAGCCGGTGTTTAAAAGCGCCGGCTCCTTTTATATCAAATCAACTAAACTTCGCTGTCAACACTGAATAGTTCTTCCACAGTGCGAGTAATGAGCTCCGCACCCACTTTTAACGACAGGTCACCACCGGCCGTGGCAAAAATATGCTTTTCCACTATGCCATCCATCAATTCCCCAATCTCCTGCTCCTTCTGAGCTATATCTTCCACCGGATCAACAATACTTATATAAGCATTGTTTCCCAGCTGGTTTTTAAACTGCATCCTGAGGGTAGTAGTTGTAGACATGGGCTTCCCTCCTTTCTTTTTTATTTTAATTTCCTTGTTAACCCACTAACAGCATCCTAACAACACCTACTCAACCCCTTCAATCAGCTGAATCCGGTCAACCTTGTAAACTTCCTCCAGGTTGTCCTTCATCAGGGAACCCATGGCTTCACCCAGATTGTATAGATCAACGGGATCAACATTGGGCTTAACATTCCTGTAGGAACGGGTTCTCTGGGTATCGTTTCCGATGTCAACTACCAGCTGTAAAGTAGATGGTGCAGGAACCTGAATTACGTTATCCGCCATTTTTTTTACACCTCCTTCCCTTTCAGATTAAGCAGCAGAATTGATGCCTGCCTTAATTACAATATACCAGGGAAGTGTGTTCTGGTAAAATATGGTTTGGGGCTGGGGAGGAAGCCAAAAAATCCCTTCCAAATATCAGAAGCTATAAAGATGTGCCTTCCAACTCCTGGAGGTAATTTTCCCAGGATCTCTGAAATTTGCCGGCAATATTTAAAAAAAATAACCCTTTTGCGAAAAATCTTGATTTCGCCGAAGGGCCTAAAAACCGCGACACTATATTCAGCTGGTATCTTCCCCGGGTTCTCCTGGTTCCTCTTTTTCTTCATCGTCTACTTTTTCTTCTTCTTGTTTCTCTTCTTCTTTTTCTTCTTTTTCCTCTTCATCCTGCTCCTTTTTATCCTCCCCGGGCTCCCGGGGTTCTAAATCTAAATCTATTCTTTCCCTCTCTCTTTCCCTTTCCTCATCTTCTTCCCCTTCCTCTTCTTCAATATCCTCTTCCTCCTCTTCCTCCTCTTCCTCTTCTTCCGGGGGAGGAGGCATGGGGCTGCCAGCAAAGGCATTACAGTACTGGGTGGGAGCCATATCTCCATGAAAATAATCACTGATAAGATAACTGGCCGGAGTAGTGTTTGAAGCCAGGAGCCCTCGAAGGGAGCAAACCCTTAAGGGGCCCACAATCTTTCCTGGTTTCTCAAAGTCCGGATTATCCTTATCCCGCAGGGCATAAGACATAATATCCTGCAGGACCCGGGTTGTATAAACAGTCCGGTTCATCACGGGAATATCCCCCTTATCATATCCCAACCAGAAGGTAGCCGTTAGCTGGGGAGTATACCCTACCAGCCAGGCATCACGAAAATCCTGGGAAGTTCCCGTTTTAGCAGCCACGGGAAAGTTTAAGTTTAAGGAAGAAGCCGTCCCCCGGTTAACCACATCCTTTAAAATGCTGCTCAAAAGCCAGGCGGTTTCTTCTGAAACTACTTTCTCACCCTGGGACCTGTGCTCGTAAAGGACTTTTCCCTGCCGGTTTTCTATCCTGGTAATGGTATGGTGCTCCATCCTGGTTCCCTGGTTGGCCAGGGCTGCATAAGCCTCGTTCAATTCTACAGGTTTTACCCCATGCAAAAGCCCTCCCAGGGCTGCTGCCGGGTTGTGCCTGTCACTTTCATCAAAGGTGTTAATGCCAAATTTTTCTCCATAAACGATTCCCTTTTCCCGCCCCAGGTAATCGTTATAGATTTTAACGGCGGGTACATTTAAGGAGCGGACCAGGGCGTTTCTTACCGTAGTCGGGCCGGCATAATTATCGGCAAAGTTTTTGGGCTTATAGTCCTGGCCATTTATTTTCCACACGGTAGGAGTATCCTCCACAATGGAGGCGGGGGAAATAAGTCTTTCTTCCAGAGCCGGTGCGTAAACAATTATCGGTTTTAAAGCCGAACCGGGGGAGCGTTGGCTGGTGGCCCGGTTAATCATGTTATGGTAACCATAGTCCCGACCCCCTACCAAAGCCCTTATCTTCCCTGTTTCCGGCTCAGAAATTATGAGAGCACCCTGGGGCTGAATAACCCCTGCCTCGTTTTCCCGGGATTCAGGGTAACTGGCAGGATGATTTATAATTTCTTCGGCCTTTACCTGAAGTTCCCGGTCCATAGTAGTGTGTATGGTAAGCCCATGAAAGTACAGCAGCTTTTCTGCATCCTGCACCCCCCGGGGCAAATCCCGGGAGCCAATTATTTCTCTCAAAACAGGAAGGGCTTCTTCATAAATCACATAATCCACAAAGTGGGGATGAACAAATTCCCGCTGGGGTATAGGGGCTACAAACTCTTCCAGGTCCCGGTTTTTAGCCTCTAGATAATCACTTTCGCTGATAAAGCCCCCTTCCTTCATGGCCAGGAGGACGGTTTCCTGGCGCCTCTTGGAGTCCTCCGGGTATTCATGGGGGGACAGCCTGCTGGGGTGGCGGATAATTCCCGCCAGCAAGGCTCCCTCTTCCAGGGTCAAATCACTTACATCCTTATTAAAGTAAAATTTACTGGCTGCCTGAATACCGTAATTATTATGATGAAAATAAGTTGCATAGTTCAAATAAAATTCCAGGATCTCTTCCTTGGAATAGGTCCTTTCCACCCGGTAAGCCAGCCAGGCCTCCCTCATTTTTCTCATAAGGGTCCTTTCCGGGGATAAGATAGTGTTTTTAACCAGCTGCTGGGTAATGGTGCTCCCCCCCTGGCTCCCCTGCAAGGGATTTCCCGTCTCCCTCAAATTGCTGACTGCCGCCCTAGAAATTCCCCTGATATCCACCCCCGAATGGTCATAGAACCTTAAATCCTCTACAGCAATAAAGGCTTCCATGACATGGACCGGTACTTTATCTATGGAAATCTCTTCCCGGCGGTGTTCCCGGTCCAGGCTGATTATTATTTCTCCATCCTTATCCTTAATGGTGGAGGGCAGGGTAGCTTCCAACCTTTCCGGTTTAATCCCTGAAAAAAACACCACAATTAAAAGAAGGAATAAAACTCCTCCCGCTAAAAGAACCCACCTGAGATTCTTCTTCAAATAACTTCCCCTCCAGTCCATATTAAAGGGTGCAAACCCTTTCAAACAAACATCTTCCATTAAGAGTACATTATATCCATTTATTTACTCAGGTCAATGCCCGAAAGCCGGCTTTTCTGTCGAAAAATTTTCAATAGGTGTGCCTACCTGCCTTTTTGCTTGGAATCCGCAGCCCCGGTTAATATCACCTGAATAAATATTTTTCATACCCTCACAGACTAAAAAACCCTTAACAATTCATGGCTTAGGAGTTCCATTTCCATGCTGTTTAAACAATTTAAGGGCTGCCCCCGGGCAGCCCTTTTAACTGTAATTTGCCAATTACAAGCGATAGATTTCTCCTGTCCTGATGTTTTCCAGGGTCACTTCCCCTTCAGGATATGTCTTTTTTGCATAACTCACGGCATTGGCATAACCTGTAAGGGCGATTACCTGTTTACCGTCAACTCTTATTCTAAAAACATCCTGGGGCCGGAGGTCCGCCTTTTCAAGTCCCTTTTCCCTAATCTCCTTCATCCGGGTCAAGGTTTTAGGTCCGGCTATACCATCAACGGTAAGGCCGTTATCCCTTTGAAAATCCCTGACAGCTCCATCAGTAACAGGCCCGAAAATACCATCCACAACCCCTGCATGGTAGCCCAAATCATTAAGATAGCCCTGGAGCAGTCTGACCTCTTCTCCTATACTTCCCCGGCGCAAGAGTATATTTACTGCCAGTTTAAACTGAAAGGATTTATCAGAAATAATAGGGGCGACGGCTTCTTTCCTTACCCCGTTAACCAGGGTTCCCCAGGGAAAATAATTCCCTGGACAAAGCTTGGTACTGAAATCCGCGTGGGGACACAGGTTATTTATATTAATATTATACTGTTCCATCAGGTAGCTGACTAACCTTACCAGGGCATTAAGCTGGGCCAGGGGAACCTCCCTATCCGTTTGATTTTTATATTCCTGGTAACATCCCTCCAGGCAAATACCAATAGAACGGTTGTTGAGGGGAGGACAGTGAGCACCACTCCAGGCTACTTTCCTGCCGAGAAAAACAATACCTTTTTTGTTCACAAAAAAATGGTAACCACACCCTGACCAGCCATTATTTAAATGCCAGCGGTGCACATCCCAAATGGTGCAGTTTTTAGCTAAAGCATGGTGAATAATAATATGGTCGGGGTTGTTTGACTTTAAACTTCCCCTGAAGCTCAGGTTAGGATTAATTACCTGCAACCCGGGAATATCCATAATTTATACCTCCTTGCCTGCCAGGTATTCCTTGTAATTTCCTTCCATTTTCACAGACCCCTGGGACTATCCCTCTTTTCAGCTTTTATGGTTTCATCTAGCACTTCACTTAATGTTTCAATCTTATAGGGTTTGGCAATATTGCCAGCAAAGCCCATCTCCTTATAGCTGCTTAACTCCAGGTCCTTTGAATAACCACTTGACAAAATTAACCTGGCCCGGGGGTCTTCCTTTAAGATTTTTTCAGCTGCCTCCCGGCCTCCTATACTCCCGGGAACAGTTAAATCCAAAATCACTGCATCAAAGGTTTCTCCCCTGTCAATAGCTTCTTTGTACATCTCTACTGCTTCCAGGCCATCCCTGGCCACCCTGGCCTTATATCCAAGGATTTCCAGCATTTCTTTAACAAGATTCCTGATAGATTCTTCATCATCCATAAACAGTATTTTACCGCTGCCCTTGCACAACCTTTCCTCTCCTTTTTCCTTAACTTGAGTTTTTGTATGGGTAGCAGGAAGATAGACATAGAAAGTTGTCCCTTCCCCCGAAATGGATTCTACCCTTATGTATCCACCGTGCCTTTTTATAATAGAATAGGAGGTAGCCAACCCCATACCCGTACCTTCTACTTTAGTGGTAAAAAAAGGGTCAAATAACCTTTGAATATGCTCCTGGGGTATTCCAACCCCATTATCCTGGATTGTCAGCCTGACATAAGGTCCCTCCTCCAGGAAAGGAACCTCCTCCCTCTTTCCTTTACCAATTTCCATATTTTCAGCACTGATATTAATGGTCCCTCCCCGGGGCATAGCCTGCAGGGAGTTAAGAATTATATTGTGCACCACCTGGCTGATCTGACCCTGGTCAATGCTCACGTAAGAAAGTTCCGGGGAAAAGGAAAGCTGATACTGAACATTTGAACCACTAAGAGTAAAGGATACAACTTCCCGGATAAGTTCGAGTATAGAGGAAGCTTCTTTAACCGGAGCGCCGCCTCTGGCAAAAGTCTGCAGTTGATTGGTTAAATCCCTGGCCTGGTAAACGGCCTTTTCTATATTTTTTAACCTATGGAGCACCGGGCTATCCTTCTCCAGGCCCTTTGAAATAAGGGATACATTTCCCCAAATTACTGAAAGAAGATTATTGAAATCGTGGGCAATTCCCCCCGCCAACAGGCCTATGGATTCCAGCTTACTGGCTTTTAGCATTTCCTCCTGCAATTTTTTCCGTTCCGTGATATCTATATTAAAGGATATATCAACAAACCTTCCGTCTACCCAGGACATGGCTTTTTTCCGGCATTCAAACCAGCGGTCAATATTATGGTAGTATATTTCAAAGGTAGATGCAGTAGATGGAAAATCCTCGGAGTTAATCAATTCCTTGGTGGGGCAGGGCTCACAGGGCCCTGCCTGGGATTCTCGAAAAACCTCCCAGCACTTTTTGCCCACCACATCACCCCATAACTCCTGGCCGTTTTTATTAATATAAATAATCTCACAGGTTTCAATGTCGGTAACAGAAACATGAGCATCTAAACTATCTATAATGGTTAGCAATCTTTCCTGGCTTTTTCTTTGCTCCTCCTTAGCGTAAAAGTTTTTTAAAATGTTTTCCATTTTTTCCAGATCTATAAGTTCTTGAAAATGATATTTCATTTTCCTCCCTCTTTTTTACCTCTTTTATGAAGTATAAATCATCCAAATAAATCAAGATATTGCTTATATTTTTACATATACCTGGGTTTATTCCTTTTGGCCGCCAGCAGGCACACGAGATACCCTATAATAAAACCAATAATCACCGAAAAACCTATTAAAAGAAACTGGCTCATGCTGATCTCCCAAAAAAGTATATGGAAGGTTACCACATGAGTATTCTGGACCAGAATTATTAGAAGCAGGATAACAATTACCAGAATAACAATAGGTTTGGGTTTCATCTTCATGATTAATTCTACCCCTTTCTATATTGATTGTTATTAAGTTAATTTCTTTTCCTTAGCCTATAATCCCTTTATTTTTAAGAATAGTTAACAACTGGAGGAAAAACAAACAATGTTTTGGGGAAAATAAAGAAATTTCCTGAGGCCTTCTCCTTTCCTGCTTCTATCCTGCCAGCCAGCTGGCAATATAATGAAGTTTCTCCACCCCTTCCAGGGCAGGTTTTCCCTTTTGGGTAACCCATTCACCCCTGAGGCCTTCCTCCAGGGCCGTTAGTTCAAAATGGCACATGGCAATTCCCATATCTACCCTTTGTATCGGGTATCCAACCGTCTGGTTAACTATTTTGGAAGGATCCATAAAAAAATGCCAGGAGGTGCCCTCCTGAACCAGCCTCCAGGGCTGCCTGTTGGAGGCAGAAGGGGCCAGTCTAACCATTTCCAGGGGATTTAAATAAGAACCCGCCTCTTTTTCACTGATAGGAGAATTAAGGGAGCCATTAAAAAATAACTTGTGCCAGGGTTTTCGTTTTTTTGACCCGGCAGCAGCCTTCATGACCCTTTCAATTAATCTTTTCCCCTTTGCCGGGTAACCCAGGGGGGTTACAATGGGAAGTATTTCCCCCTTTTCCATACCAACGTCCTTTTCCAGGACCTTTATCTTAAAAGTTCCCCCCAGCCAGCAGGTTCCTAAGTCCAGACCGGCGGCATATAATATCAACTCTTCAAGAACATATCCTACCTGCTCTAAATTCTTATCCAGGCCTTTTTCAACTAAAGCCCCCATATAATTTTTAGCACCCCGGATAACTCCATAGGTGCTAATTCTACCCCCTGATTCTTCCAAAAAAGAATCCTCTTTTATAAAAGCAAAGCGCACCTGGGGCGAAAAGGGACCTTTAATTTCTTCTGCATAATTTTTAAGCTTTCTTTCCAGTTCTCCCGGCAAAGACACCGGTTTATATGTTCTTACAGAAGTACGTTTTTTAATGGTTTCTTTAACGGGAAACCGTAAGCTTTTTTCCTTCAAGCCTGCTCCTCCTTGTTTAATTATCAGAGCCCATTATTTTTTCCAGGTGTTCCTGGTGGACAGCCAGGGATTTCTCTCCGTGGAGCACAAAACGTATA
>SKLX01000002.1 GCA_007121375.1 Bacillota bacterium
AAGTTGAAGTTGCTCCGGCTCCGGTCGAGGAGCCTGATGGGGCGCCATTCCTTCTTTTTGGAATCTTCGCTATACTGATAGTTGCAGTAATCAGTTTCTTCATTTTAAGGCGAAAGCATATCAGGATTGTAGACGCAAAAACCGGAGAATTCATTAAAAAGCAAAAAATCAAGATATATCCCAGAACAAAAATTGATTTAACTGAAGCATTTGAATATGCTTACGAAGATGCGGTCAGGGTGCAGTTTTTAAAGCCTGCCATCAAAAAGCTGGTAGGTCATCGTATTGTATTTATGAAAGATGAAGAGATAATAAGTGAAATTGAAGAGTATACCGGAGAACTGGAATACCTGGTTAAACTGCCTGAGACTTCAGAAGAAGAGACATCCGACCCTGAGTTTACTTCTCAAAAACCCGAAGAATCATCAGCTCCAGAAAACCAATCCCCTGAAGATCAAGCACCAGAAGACAAAGATAGATGATATTAGGATAATCTCATTTATATAGAATGATGTAGAAAAAATAGAAGGTGAAGAATAAATGATAAATATCAACAAAGAAAGAGTCCTGAATGAGTTTATAGAAGTTGTTAAGGTTAACAGTTATACCCGCCAGGAGAGGGAAATGGCTGATCTGCTCCTTGGTAAGTTAAAAGATATGGGGCTGGACCCCTACGAGGATAGGGCCCATGACGAGTTTGGGGGAAATGCGGGTAATATAGTTGTAAAGTTGGAGGGGAGGAAAGATAAAACTCCCCTTTTATTTTGTGCTCATATGGACAGGGTAGCACCAGGAGAAAACATTAGCCCTGTTATTAAAGAAGAAAAAATATACAGTGATGGGACTACGGTACTGGGGTCTGATGATGCAGCAGGGATAGTGGCTATCCTGGAAGCCTTGAAGTGTATCCAGGAAAGGAACATTGAACACGGGGATTTAGATTTTGTTTTCACTGCGGGAGAAGAAGAAGGCCTTTTAGGCTCTAAAAATCTTGATTTTAAGAAGCTCAAGGCTTCTTATTGTTATGTGCTGGATGCGGGAGGTCCTGTGGGAACCATTGTTAACCAGGCTCCCGGTCAGTATGAAATACTTATTACCGTAAAAGGCCTGGCTGCCCATGCCGGGTCCGATGTGGAAAAAGGGATCAATGCTATTATGGTGGTATCCGATGCCGTAAGTAGTTTAAAGTGGGGACGGATAGATAAAAGCACAACCTCTAACCTGGGGGTAATTCAAGGAGGCAGGGCTACCAATATAGTATGTGACCTGGTGGAGTTGAAGGGCGAAGTCCGCAGCCTGGATATGAATAAACTGGACCTTCACAGCCGTCGCATTGGCGAACATTTTAAAAGCATTACCCGGAAGTGGGGAGCTCAACTTGACTTTCAAAAGATTCATTTATATTCCCCCTTCCA
Source organism: Bacillota bacterium (assembly GCA_007121375.1). Lineage (GTDB taxonomy): Bacteria > Bacillota > Dethiobacteria > SKNC01 > SKNC01 > SKLX01. Next base: position 1,416 of record SKLX01000002.1, read on the forward strand.
GCTGGAAGAAAATGAACAGATTATCCGATTGGCCCAGAAGGCAGCCCTGGAAACGGGGGTGGAACCCCTGGCTAAATCCAGTGGGGGAGGAAGTGATGCCAATGTTTTTAATGCCCGGGGGATACCTGCGGTTAACCTGGGGATAGGCACAGAAAAGGCTCACACCAGGGAGGAGTATATTGGCATACCTGATCTTTTGCATCTGGCAGAACTGGTCCTTAATATCATAAAGTTATCTTGATTAAAAGGAAGGGAAGTTGAGAAAGTGTCCGTAGATAGTTTAATTACAGCTCGCTTGATTAAACGTTTAAACAGGTTTGCTGCTTTAGTAGAAGTGGAGGGGAAGGAAGAAATGGCCCATATTCCCAACTCGGGGAGGATGAAAGACCTTCTTTATCCCGATGCCCGGGTAATTATAAAAAAAGCAGGAGGAAAGGGGCGCAAGACACCTTATGACCTGTTGTTTGCTTTTCACGGGGAATATACCGTGTCAATTGATTCCCGCCTGCCCAATTACCTCTTGGAAGAAGCTATAAAAAAAGGTAAGATCCCTGAGTTATCCGGGTACCAGCAGATAAATAGGGAAGCCAGCTGGGGGACCAGCCGTTTTGACTTAATTTTAAGGGGAAAGGACCGGAAGGACTGTTTAATAGAAATAAAGTCGGTAAACTTAGTCAGGGAAGGGGTAGCCCTTTTCCCTGACGCTCCTACCACCCGGGGACGCCGACACCTGGAGGAACTGGGGGAGGCTTATCAAAAGGGCTTCAGGGCAGTGACCTTCTTTTTAATTATGCGGGAAGATGCTGTTGTTTTTAGTCCCCATGATGAGATGGATCCTCCCTTTGGCAGGGCTTTACGGGAGTCTTTGTCCCGGGGGATGGAAATAATGGTACGCAGCTGCAGGTTCAGTGGTTACCGGGTGGAAGTGGGAGATTCTCTTCCTTATTATTTAAAAGAATTAGAAGCTCCATAAAGGGACCATGCAGGTGGTTCTTCTTTATGATAGAATATAATTGTATGAATAAAAGGGATGAAAAGGTGTGGGAGAATGAAAAAGAATGAGAAGATTATAATAATTGATGGGAACAGCCTGGCCAGCAGGGCTTTTTATGCCCTGCCCCTGTTAAAAACCTCCCAGGGGCAGTATACCAACGCTGTTTATGGTTTTACCAATATGCTATTAAGACTTTTAGAAGAAGAAAAGCCTGAATATATGGTGGTTACCTTTGATATGGCGGCTCCTACCTTCAGGCATGAAGCTTATAAAGAATATAAAGCCCAGAGGGAGGAGAGCCCTACCGAATACCGGGAACAAATACCCCTTATTAAAGAAGTCCTGGAAGCTCTATCTATTCCCATTTTTGAGATGGAGGGATATGAAGCTGATGACCTTATTGGAACTTACTGCAAGAAGGCTGAAGAGGAAGGTTTGGAGTCCTTAATAGTTACCGGTGACGCCGATGCTTTTCAGCTTATATCCTCCCGGGTAAAGGTCCTCATGACCAGGAAAGGCATTTCCAATATAGAGAGAATTGACCAGGAAAAACTCCAGGAAAAATACGGGTTGAAACCCGAGCAGGTGGCTGATTATAAAGCTTTGAAGGGAGATCCTACTGATAATATCCCCGGCATCCCGGGGGTGGGAGAAAAAACGGCCTTGAAACTCCTGAAAGAATTTGGGTCCCTGGACAATCTTTTGGAAAATGTTCACCAGGTTAAAGAGAACAAATTGCGGAAAAAAATTGAGGAAAACAAGGACCAGGTTTTAATGAGTAGAGAGCTGGCTACCATTATGACGGAGGTGGAGGATGGTTTTAATCTCCAGGATTGTAGAATCAGGGAAGAGGATAGGAATTATTCCCGCACCAGGGAAATATTTGAGACCCTGGAGTTTAAATCCCTTTTAGAAAAGCTACCTTCTTCAACCCGGGAGGAAAAAGAAGACCGGGAAGAGGGTACAGAGTACCTCCTTATTGATAGTAAAGAAAAGTTTGAAGATCTGGCCAAAGAACTGGATAAAGACGGGGAGATAGCCCTTTTACTGGAGGTTACCCATACCAATCCTTTTAAAGCTAATATGGCAGGAATAACCCTGGGAAGGAGTTCCAGGGAAGTTTACTTTGTTCCTTTGATGGGTATGGAGGAGGAAAAAAATCTTAATAAGGAAGAGGTCCTTCAGGCATTAAAGCCTGTTTTAGAGAATAAAGAAATTAAAAAGATATGTCCCGACGGCAAGCTGGTTATGAATATACTTAAGCTGGAAGGAATTAACCTGGAAGGGCTGCATTTTGACCCTTATATTGCTGTTTATCTTTTAGCACCTGGAAAACCCGTCCAGTCTATTTCTCAAATAGCAGAAGAGTTTTTAGGCAGTTATGTACCCTCCCGGGAGGAAGTCCTGGGAAAGGGTGCTAAAGCCAAAAAGATTACGGAGCTTGAAACCGGAGAGCTTAAAGATTTATCCTGCCGGGAGGGGTCAGTCTTATTTAAACTGGCTGAAGTGTTAAAGGAAAAACTTAGAGAATTGGACCTGGAAAATCTCTTTTTAAAAATGGAACTGCCCCTGGTTAAGGTCCTTTCGGCCATGGAATTGGAAGGGATAAGGATAGACAAGGAAAAACTCCTGGAAATGTCCCGGGAGGTAAGGGGTAAAATAGAAAAGGTGGAAAAGGAGATATACAGCCTGGCGGGCCAGGAATTCAACCTGAATTCTCCCAAGCAGCTTTCCTTCATATTATTTGAAAAACTAAACCTACCCGTAATTAAAAAGACTAAAACAGGATATTCTACTGATGCCGAGGTCCTGGAAGAACTGGCTTCCCATCATGAAGTAGTAGATAAAATCCTCCTTTACCGGCAATTAATAAAGCTCCAGGGCACTTACCTGGATGGCCTTTTAGAATTGATTAACCCCAATACGGGAAAGATTCATACTACCTTTAAGCAAAACATTACAGCTACAGGTAGATTGAGCAGCGCTGACCCCAATCTTCAAAACATTCCCGTTCGACTGGAAGAAGCCAGGAGAATCAGGAAAGTATTTATTCCCCAGGACCCGGAGGCTTTTCTTTTAGCAGCGGATTACTCGCAAATTGAACTGCGCATACTGGCCCATATTTCCGGCGACCAGCAGTTAATTGATTCCTTTTTAAAGGATGAAGATATTCACCAGAGGACTGCTTCAGAGATTTTTGAAATTCCCCTGGACCAGGTTACTCCTAACATGAGAGGTAGGGCCAAAACAGTTAACTTTGGGATCGTATATGGTATGAGCGATTACGGCCTATCCCAGAACCTGGGGATTAGCAGGCAGGAGGCCAGGTCATATATACAGAGTTACTTTGAAAAATATCCGGGGGTTAAGGAGTATACTGATAGGATTATTGCCCGGGCCAGGCAGGAGGGATATGTTACTACCCTGTTAAACAGGAGGAGATACCTGCCCGACATTAATCACCGCAACCGGAATATCCGCAGCTTTGCTGAAAGGACGGCTATTAATACCCCCATCCAGGGCTCTGCTGCCGATTTAATAAAAATGGCCATGGTTACAATATATGAAGAACTAATTGAAAATAATGATTACCACAGCAAGATGCTTTTACAGGTCCACGATGAGTTGATTTTTGAAGTGCCTTCGGATGTGGTGTCAGAACTAAGCAATATGGTGAAAGAGAAAATGGAAAGGGTTTACGATTTAAAGGTTCCTTTAAAGGTTGATTTGAAGGTGGGGAAAAACTGGTTTGATATGGAAAAAATAGTACAGTGAAATAATAAAAAGGGGGAGGTACTGTGCCGGAACTTCCTGAAGTAGAAACCAT
>SKLX01000146.1 GCA_007121375.1 Bacillota bacterium
ATCTGAAGTTCGCAAGCGGGAACACTATGAAAAACCCAGCGTAAAGCGTAAAAAGAAATCGGAGGCGGCCAGAAAAAAGAGGCGTACCTATAAATAATTAGCAGGAGGAAACCTTAGAATGGCCCTTAATGAAAAATTAAATGAAGACATGAAGGCAGCCATGAAAGCAAAAGACAAATTCAAGCTATCTGTACTGAGGATGATACGGTCTGAAATAAAAAATGAGGAAATTAATAAAAAAGGGCAGCTGGATGATGAAGAAATAATAGAAGTTTTAAGTAGAGAATTAAAGAAACGCAGAGAGGCTTTGGAAGAATATAAAAAAGCCGGGCGAGAAGATGTAGTTCAGGATCTGGATAAGGAAATTAATATACTATTATCCTATATGCCAGAGCAGCTGGATGAAGAAGAGATTGAACGGCTTGCTAAAGAAGCAGTGGAAGAAACGGGCGCTGAAACAAAAAAGGATATGGGAAAAGTAATGGGTGTTCTCATGCCCAGGTTAAAAGGAAAAGCAGACGGCAAGCTGGTCAACAAAATAGTGCAAAAATACCTGGAGTAATGGTTTTTAACTTGGTGTAAAGGCACCAAGTTCTTTATTTAGTAGGGAGGTTTTTAAAATGCCCAGGCTGAGAATAATACTGATTATATTAGTTATGGCTTTATTAGTCTTGCCTTCCTTTTTACAGGGATCATCAGGGAATAAGGATACCCTTTACCAGGTTTCCCTGGAGGGAGCTGTGGAACATGGATTAAAAAGCTACCTGGAAAGGGCATTTAAGGAAGCAGAAAGGGTGGAAGCCGACGCCATCCTCATGGAAATCAATACCCCTGGGGGCAGGGTTGATGCCGCCCAGGAAATAAGGGACCTGATAGTGGAAGCACCCGTTCCCGTATATGCTTATGTAAAGCCCCAGGCCCTTTCCGCGGGCGCTTACCTGGCTATGGCCTGTGATGCCCTTTATATGGCTCCCGGAGCAACCCTGGGGGCTGCGGAGCCCAGATTGGGCTTAACGGGTGAAGAGGTGGATGAGAAAACCCTGTCGGCCTGGGAAGCCGAAATGATTACGGTGGCGGAAATGAGGGGGAGAGACCCGGAGATTGCTGCGGCCATGGTTCGCAGGGAAATTTCCATATCAGGAGTAGTAGAATCAGGGAAGCTTTTAACCCTTACATCACAAAAGGCATTAGACCTGGACTTTATAGACGGGGTTTTTGACAGCCGGAGGGATCTCCTGGAGCATTTGAATTACGGAGAAGCTACCCTGGTAGAAGGAGAAATAAGTGCAGCAGAAGTACTGGCCCGCTTTATAACCCACCCTGTAACCTCCACCTTCCTCCTTACCATAGGATTTGCTGCCCTGGTATTGGAGATAGCCACCGCTGGTTTCGGGGTGGCAGGCAGCATTGGTATTTTTTCTTTCGCCCTCTATTTTGGAGGTCACATTATTGCCGGTCTAGCGGGATATGAGGTGGTTATTTTATTCATTATGGGAATACTACTTCTAATTATTGAAGCCTTTGTTACTGGTTTTGGGGTTTTAGGAGCCGGGGGGATGGTAGCCCTGGCAGCTTCTATTCTTTTATCTGCTGCCAGTACCGGTGAAGGGTTGCGAAACCTTTTAATATCTATTGTTCTCGCAGGGTTTATAATCGCCATTTCCTTCAGGTACCTGGTAAAAAGCACCAGGCTACAGAATATTATTTTAAGCTATAAAGAAGATAAGGACCTGGGATACGTTGGACCCAAGTCTTTTACGGAGCTGGTGAATAAGGAAGGGGTTGCCCTGACAACCCTCAGGCCTTCTGGTACTGCTGAAATTGAGGGGGAAAGGGTAGATGTGGTGAGCGAAGGTGGCTATGTCTCCAGGGGTGCCCGGGTGCGGGTGGTTAATATAGAAGGCTCCCGGGTCATAGTCAGGGAAATTAAAGAAGAAAAGGAGGAATAAAAAAATGACGGAGATTGTATCTATTCTAATTATTGTTGCTCTGGTAGTTGTAGCTTTTTCTTTTATATTTAGCATTATACCTTTAGGGTTGTGGATCTCAGCCCTGGCTGCCGGGGTTAAAATCAGCATTATAACCCTGGTAGGTATGCGCCTGCGCCGGGTTATTCCTAACAAAATTGTATCGCCCTTAATTAAGGCTACTAAAGCAGGCCTGGATTTAAGTGTCGATAAGCTGGAAGGCCATTACCTGGCCGGCGGAAATGTAGACCGGGTGGTAGATGCTCTGATTGCTGCCCAGCGGGCCAATATTCCCCTGGTTTTTGAAAGGAGTGCGGCCATTGATTTGGCTGGTAGGGATGTTTTGCAGGCGGTCCAAATGAGCGTTAACCCTAAAGTCATAGAAACTCCTGTGGTGGCTGCTGTGGCAAAAGACGGTATTGAAGTTAAAGCCAAGGCAAAAGTTACCGTCCGGGCTAACATAGACCGGCTGGTAGGGGGTGCAGGAGAAGAAACGGTTATTGCCAGAGTTGGAGAGGGAACGGTAACCTCCATTGGTTCGGCCGAAAACCATAAAGCTGTTTTGGAAAATCCTGACTCCATATCCCACAATGTTTTAGGTAAGGGCCTGGATGCCGGGACGGCCTTTGAGATTCTTTCCATTGATATTGCTGACGTGGACGTGGGTAAAAACATCGGTGCTATGCTTCAAACAGACCAGGCGGAAGCTGACAAGCGTATTGCCCAGGCCAAGGCAGAAGAAAGAAGAGCCATGGCTGTGGCTAAGGAACAGGAAATGAAAGCTTCTGTAGAAGAAATGAGGGCCAAGTTAGTAGAAGCGGAGGCTGATGTTCCCAAGGCCATGGCTTATGCTTTACGAGAAGGAAAGCTGGGAGTTCTTGATTATCAAAATATTCAAAACATCATTGCAGATACCAAGATGAGAGATTCTATTGGGAAGATAAGTGATTCTGGTGATTCTGAAGATTACAGTGATGATGACAATTAAGTTGACAGAATTTCAGCAAGGGAGGAATTGCTATGGAAGGTCTAATTGTTCTGGCTCTGTTCATTATTTTTTCTATAGTTAAGCAATTATTGGAAAAAGGCAAGATTCCCTTGCCCCAGGAAGGAGAAAAAGATATGCCTCTTCCCCGGGAGAGGGGTACTCCCCTGAAAGATACGGAAAAAGGAAAAAAATTTAAAAATACGGCAAGAAGTTATTATCCTGAAATTGACCTGAAAGAGGAAAAGAAGGCTAGCGAGTCACTTTTGAAAGAAAAGGAAAAATATTCTTCTAAAAAAAGAAAGTCTTCTAAATTAAAAGGTTTTGAGAAGAAAAACCTGGTTCAAGGAGTAGTTTTTTCCGAAGTTCTTGGCCTTCCCCGTTCCAGAAAGCCGTTTACCTTAAGACAGATGAATAAAGTATATAAATAAACTAAAATATATTGTTTAGAAGTGAAGTGTATTACCTGAATATTTTTTGATATTCCAGGTGATACACTTTATTTTTTTGAGCCTGTTTAGGAGAGTTTCATTAATTTTTCATAGTAGTTTAAGAAATACATATTTTTGACAGTTCATGCATAGCTTTAATAGAGAAGGCCAGGGAGGGGTTTATTTGGAGAGTAAAAAAAAATTTCAAAGGGCTGTTGCTGATACTTTTGAACTTCCCAAGGAAATTTTACTTGATCTGCCCAGGGTAAATCTGGTGGGGAACATACAGCTCTATATTGAGAATCACCGGGGTGTAGTGGAATATACTGATGAGACGGTTCGAATCAGTATTAGCGGGGGTGAACTGGTTATTCAGGGAAAAAATCTTCAAATTAAAAATATTTTTTCCGGGGAAATCTTTATTGAAGGGACCATTCACCGGTTGGATTATGAAAACTAACCTGGTTTTTTAACACCCTGGAAAGGAGCGAATACTGGTGCCTGTGATGAATGTATGGTATTATTTAAGCGGTTATATTATAATATCTATAAGGGGTAAGAGAAGGGAAAGGTTAATTAACCTGGCCATAAACCGGGGCATTTTTCTGAGGGATATAAGGTGTCATAAGGAAACAGCCTTTATGAAAGTAGACATTGAAGGCTTTAAACGTCTCCGTCCCCTGGCCCGAAAGACCAGGTGCAGGATAAAAATTAAAAAGAAGGTAGGATTTCCTTTTTTTATTTACAGGTTATCCCTACAAAAAGGACTTATGGCAGGAGCTTTCTTTTTTTTCTTTGCCCTCTACATCTTTTCATCCTTTATATGGTTTGTTGAAGTGTCAGGGACAGAAAAAATAGACCCTGATGATGTTTTAGAAATATCCCGGGAACTGGGCCTTCAGCCGGGGGTATTCAAAGAGAACTTGGAGCCTGAAAAAATTAGCCGGGACCTGGCAATAAGGATCCCCGACATCTCCTGGGCAGGTGTAGAAATCCTGGGGACCCGGGCCAGAATTCAGGTTGTAGAAAAAGTTAAGGAATTAGAGACCCAGGAAGGAATTACTTCCCATATTGTGGCCTCCAGGGATGGTTTAATACTGGAGCTATTAACCATATCGGGCCAGACGGAGGTCAGTCCCGGGGAAACGGTGGAGGAAGGACAAATTTTGATAAGGGGTATAATTTCTGATGATGAAGAGGAAGAAGAGGAAAGGGAAGAGATGTATGTAAGAGCCCGGGGTAATGTAAAAGCCAGGGTCTGGTATGAAGGTTACGGATCTTCAACCCTTTTAATGAAAAAGTCTGTTCCTTCCGGGAAACAGGAAGAGGGCTTTTTTGTGAAGGGTTGGGGAAGGGTGATTTATTCCAGTGGGGTAATTGACAATCCTTATGAGTATTATAAAATGGATTCTATTAAACGAAATGTTAGGTGGAGGAATCTTGGTATTCCCGTCGAACTAGTAAGCTTAAGATTTAAGGAATTAATCCCGGTAAAGGAAGAGTTAACTCCAGAAGAAGCATTAGAAAGGGCTAAAAATGAGGCCCGGGAAGATGCCATGAATCAAGTATCTGATCAGGCTGATCCTGTAAAAAAATATTATGAAATTTTGGATACCGGGGATGAACAGGTTTTTGAAGTAAGGTTTGTAATAGAATCTATTGAAGATATAGGCTTGGAAAAGAGATTTGATCCTGACAGGGGTGCTTGAGGGTACCTCAGTATACTTTGAGGAGGGAAGTCTTTTTGACGCAATCTAATCAGAACCAGAGGGAAGAAAAGATTTTTTTTAAGGATCAGGAGGAGGCTCTCAAACTTCTGGGAAGACTTGATGAAAA
>SKLX01000035.1 GCA_007121375.1 Bacillota bacterium
AAAAATGTTTGAAAATGTAGACAAAAGATACGGCAGAGAAAAAGTTACTCCTGTCTTTTATGAGTTTGTTGAAGCTGTCAACAAAGCTGTTGATTCATACTGTGAGTCTATAAAATTTAAGAATGGAGAGTAATGAGCACCACTCCTATTATCATAAGAAATGAACCAAAGAGCCTTTCCTTTAACCCTTTTTCTTTAAATATCAGGTAACCCCAGAAAACACTCATTATTACACTGGTCCTTTTGATAGATATTACATAGGCCACCAGGGTCATATTAATAGCTGTCATTTGAAAGATAAAAGTGAGGGCGGTAAAAAGTCCTACAGGAAGAAGAGGGGCAATATAACGGGTCAACTGGTTTAATTTTTGATCTGATTTTAGAATGAGTATCGGTAGCATAAAAATGGATATATAAATGTTTGCGGCAATAGCCCAAAAGATGGGAGAAGAATCCTGGACCCCTAACTTATCAAAATTTGAGGTTATACTCCACAGAAAGGCTACCATTAACATTAATTTGGGGCCTTTTTCCCTTACCAGGGCTTTAAAGGGTGCCAGGTATCCCCTGCTTCTTTCCTTGATGTTAAGGGTATAAGAACCCGTTACAATAAAGATTATTCCTGCCAAACCATAAATGCCCGGGAATTCACCTACCAGCAAAGGTGAAGTGAGAAGTAAAAAAAGGGGAGTAAAGGTAACCATGGGCACCGAAAGGGACAGGTCAGATAGTTTTATGGCCCTCATATAAAGGATAGTGGTAATTACATTAAGGGTACCGCTGACCAATAAGGCTATCCAGAACTGTCTTCCCAGAGGGGGAATTTCTATAACCAAAAGGAGGGGGAGCAAAAAGGGAAGGGCAAAAAACCTGAGAGCCCAGGCTACGGCATATTCATCCAGGTTTTTAAGATTATTCTTACTAAAAACATCCTTCATGGATTCTGAAAAGGCTGTCAGGATGGAAAAAAGTAACCAGAGCATAGCAAATTACCTTCTTTTTTTAATGTTAATTTCAATTAAAATCTATTTTCCTGCAGGTTAGGATTTATACATTAAACATATTTTTTCCTTCTCCAGAGGGTAACAATATATTATATGTGTTTGAGATTCAATAAGGTCGGTGATTTTAGTGGATTTATTAATAATTGGCGGTGGTGCAGCGGGGATGATGGCAGCAGGAAAAGCTGCTGAAGAAGGGGCGGAGGTTTCATTAATTGAAAAAATGCCCTCCCTGGGAAGAAAGTTGCTGATTACCGGAAAAGGCCGCTGCAATGTTACTAATATGGGGGCAAGGGAGGCTTTTTTTAATAACATTAATTCCAACCCAAAATTTTTTTACAGTGCTTTTGATTCCTTTAACAATTATGATCTGGTATCCTTCCTGGAGGACTTAGGAGTTAAGACCAGGGTAGAAAGGGGAGACCGGGTTTTTCCCCAGTCGGATGATTCCATGGAAGTGCTAAAGGCCTTTCAAAGGTACTTAAAAAAGACAGGAGTAACAATTAAAAGAAACATTAAAGTTTTAGAAGTTATAAGGGAGGAAGGTAGAGTTAAAGGGGTTAAGACAGAAGAGGGAGAAGTTATTCCTTCTGCAGGAGTAATTATTGCCACGGGTGGAGCTTCTTATCCGGCCACCGGTTCCACGGGGGATGGTTATCAAATGGCTTATAAGCTGGGCCATACCATTATCCCCTTGAGACCAGGTCTTGTGCCCCTGGAGATTAAGGAAGACTGGGTGAAGGAGCTCCAGGGCCTCTCCTTAAAAAATGTTAGCCTGGAGGCTTATTCCGGGGAGAAACTCCTGGACAGCCAGTTTGGAGAAATGCTTTTTACCCATTTTGGGGTTTCCGGACCTATCACTTTATCCCTCAGCAATCAGGTAATAGACGCTTTGGAGAAGGGAAGAAAGGTAACCCTGGCATTGAATTTAAAGCCTGCCCTGAGTCTGGAGCAGCTGGACAGGAGGATTCAAAGGGATTTTGAAAAGTACAGCCGAAAGCAGTTTAAAAACAGCTTAAAGGAGCTCCTGCCCCAAAAATTAATACCTGTAGTAATTGCCCTCTCAGGTCTTCCCGAGGAAAAACCGGTAAACCAGATTAATAAGGAAGAAAGGATTTCCCTGGCTAAGCTTCTTACCAGGATTAACTTAACTGTTGATAAAAGCAGGACCCTTAAGGAAGCCATTATTAACCGGGGAGGGGTAAAAGTAAAAGAAGTAAACCCCAAAACCATGGAATCCAAATTACTTAAAAACCTTTATTTTGCCGGGGAAGTACTGGATATTGATCCCAATACGGGGGGCTATAACCTGCAGATAGCTTTTTCTACCGGTTATGTAGCGGGTAAAGCAGCGGCAGAAAATATCTATTCCAACCCTTGAAGGATTTTTCTTTTACCGGGTAAAATTTAACGATTAATATATATTAAGAATTAAATATTATTTTGTAATCTGTATTAAAAAATATTATTAATAAACATGGATAACAGCAGAAGGTTTTAAAGGGGATTATAGATAATAATTAGGAGAAAGAAATTTATTTTGGAGGTGTTTTAGTGGATAAATACATATGCTCTATATGCGGATATGTTTATGATCCTGCCGATGGTGATCCTGAAAGTGGCATTCCCCCGGGTACTTCCTTTGATGATCTGCCGGAAGACTGGGTATGCCCTGTATGCGGGGCGGACAAGTCTGAATTTGAAAAGGAAGAGTAAACTTGAGCTAACCCTGCAAAATTTCGCAAATTTAAAATAAGTAGTAAAAAAACCGGCATTCAATGAATTTATTATTGGACACCGGTTTTTTTATTTCAATGATTAAACTGTTAGAGAAAGGGGGAAGAGGCTATAATTCAGGAGCTTAAAAGAGTTTTATAAGTTATAGATCCTTTTCAAAAACGTCCGGTAATAAATATTATGTTAAGTTGCGGAGAGGGGACACAATATTTCGCATTTATTAATATTCCCTAATAAAACGTAGCTATATTGTGGACCTTGCTAATAACAATCTTCATAAGCCTCAATAAATCTTTCCATAGATTGTTTCCTTCTTTTTATTATTTCCACAGAAGCTTTCAGGTAATCTTCCCCTTCAGAAGTCAGGGAATATATTTTGCGAGCAGGACCTTTACTTCCTTCTTTCAGCACAGAATCGACCATGCCGTCTTCTTCTAAATTTCTCAAGTACCTGTATATAGCCCCGGGATCCGGCATATTTTCCAAAAAGGTAGCTTCCCTTAATTTTTCTATCAGGGCGTAACCGTGGGAGGATTCTCTTTTTAGTAAAAGCAAAAGACAGGGAATTAAAAATCCTCCTATTTTTAGTTCCTGAGTTTTACAGCTGCAGTCACTTTTACATTCATGGTGAGGTTTATTTTTGTCATGATCACACATTGTAATTACCCCTTTGCTTTTAGTAAGCTTATTTTCCTTACAACTAAACTCATACCTTTCTTTACCCCATTTGTTCCTTTTTCATATTCATAATGGTTAACAAAAGCCGGTAAGCTAAGATTCCTACCAGGAATATGGCCAGGGAGGAAATTAGATATAATAATGGGTAACCCCCCCATTCCAGGAGAAAATTGTTTATAGTTACCCCAAAGGCGCCGCCTACAAACATGTTAAAGGAAGCCATGGACATTACCGTGCCCCGCTGCATGGGAAGCTGCTGCTGGGCAGTCATAATAATGGTTGACTGTAAAACCACAAAAGCCAGGCCGAATCCTATTAGAGAGGGAAAAATGAAGGCAATTCCTGGCCAAAAACCAATATGAAACCAGGAGATAAGTCCCAGCAACCCGGCGTAAAGTAGCATCTTAGGACCAAGTTTCTGCCGGAGGTTGCCTACATTTCTCCCCCCGATAAAAGCTGTGAGTCCAAAAAGGGTAAGAATAAGCCCTACCATAAAGATATTATAGCCCGTTTGAGTAACTAAAAAGTCCCCTAAATAGGTGAAACTGCCAAATACCGCAAAACCCACTAAAAAGAGAAGGAGTACGGTTCTGGGCAAGAAAGGTTGGGCAAAGGCATTGGCGTAAGCCTGCCGAAAACCTGGGGCTTCAGGAGTACCTGCTCCGAATACCAGGTATTTTAACATGAAAATAAGGACGATAAATTCTGCTACCCCGTAAGTTAAATAGACCAGTCTCCAGGATCCGAAAAAGGAAAGGCCTCCCCCGATGGCAGTAGCTGCCGCTGCCCCTAGAAAATACATTCCCATCACACTACCTATGGCGTTTAATTTATGTTTAGGATCAGGGAAGAGGTCCCCCACGTAGGATATGGTGACGGGAAGAATAGCTGCTGCAAAGGCGCCGTTTATAGCCCTGATTATGCTGAGGGAGGTTATATCATAAGCAAGGGCCCCTAGGGCACTGAACAGGGCTGTAATAAAAGCAGCGAGGCTGATAACCCTGGCTTTACCATACCTGTCCGCCAGGGGGCCAAAAAAAATGGTAAAAAGTCCAAAGGGCAACATATAAGCCGTTACTACCACGGCGGCACTGCCAATTTCCAGGTTGAAATCACGGGCAATGTCTACCAGCATGGGAGAGGCGGCATAGTTATCTCCCATAACCCAAAATCCCATTAAGCCCAAAAGAAGCACTACAACTTGTGGTTTGTTATTTTTGTCTTCCATTAATAATTCCTCCTTTGCAGCTTCTTTTAACAGACTGACGATACCCTACTATTGACATACCGTTAGTACTGACATACTATGATATTAATTTGCCAATGTCAAGGTTATATTTTTTTAGAGTAATTTAATATCTAAATATAAAAAACCAATATAAAAAACCACCCAAAAGATTTTTAAGTGGTAAAAATAAACTTTACACTAATATGAGGATTCTTATTAACTTACCTCATCCCATTCAGGGAGGTTAACAGGCCTATTAACCCTATTACTATAAAAATAGCGGCGGAAACCTTTTTTATGGTATTACGGGATACTTTTCTGGATATGTAGGCTCCGGTAAATATTCCTAAAGCATCTGCCAGGAGCATCCCTGCCAGTACCCCTAAAAGGGTTATAAAGGGTGCCTGGTAATTGACAGCGTAAGCCAGGGTAGCCAGCTGGGTTTTATCCCCAAACTCGGCCAGGATCAAGGTGGCGGTAACGGTCAGAAGAGGTGTTTTGGTGGTTTGCTTTTCCTCCTCTCCAAACCCTTCCCCTTTTTCTTCCTTCAAGGTCCAGAGCCCAA
>SKLX01000162.1 GCA_007121375.1 Bacillota bacterium
AGAATGCGCCCATCCCTGCCGCTGGAAATATTATCTCATGGAAGAAAAGCGCCCCGGGGAATATCACCCGGTTTTCGAGGATGAGCACGGAACTTATATCTTTAACTCCCGAGATTTATGCTTGATTGAATACCTGCCCCGACTCATAGAAGCAGGAGTAGATTCTTTTAAAATAGAAGGGCGCATGAAGGGTGTCAACTACGTGGCAACTGTTACCAGTGCTTACCGTAAAGCCCTGGACAGCTACCTGACAGATCCTCCTTCTTACCAGTTTGACCCCAGGCTCCTGGAGGAGCTGAAAAAGGTAAGTCACCGTCCTTATACCACCGGGTTTTTGTTGGGAAAGCCGGAGGAAGGGGACCAGATTTATAAGGATAGTTCCTATATAAGGGAATATGATTTTACAGGGGTTGTCAAGGAATATGATGCAGTTAGGGGAACTGCCCTGGTGGAACAGAGAAATAATTTTTCCCGGGGAGATATAATGGAATTTTTAAGTCCCGGGGGAGAAACTTTTTTCCAGGAAATAAAGGAATTATTTAATGAAGAGGGGGAGGAGGTAGAAAGAGCTCCCCACCCCCAGCAGCTTTTAATTATCCCCATCCTTAAAAGGGTGGAACCCTACACCATTATGAGAAGGCCCCGGGAATAACCAGGAATAAAAAGGGTGTAAAGGGTAGGTGTGCAAGGAATATAAAGCGGGTATAAAATCCCTGACTCAGGTAAAACTACCTGAAAAAACAGGGAGTTTTTTTATGGAAAAAATTAACAGACAAAGAAGGATATGCCTTTTCCTGGTTCTGGTAACCCTGGGTTTTTCTTTTTTAGTCTTTAAGCTTTTTAAAATACAGATTATTGATGGAGGCAGGTATGCCCACCAGGCAGTAAAACAAAGGAGCCAGGAATACGTTTTAGATACGGGTAGAGGGAATATCCTGGACCGTCAGGGGCTATCTCTTACCGGTGGATATATGGAAAATGTGGTTATAGTATTTCCTGCCCTGATTAAAGATACGGACCAGCTTTTGAAGGATTTAAGTTTACTTACGGGAAAAGACCTGGAGGTTTCCCGGGAGCAAAAAAAAATTATCCAGGGGGTCCTGGCGGGTCCTGTTAAAATAGTAGAAGGTCTGGAGGAGGAAAAAGCCAGTCTTATTAATAGCCTGGAGATACCCGGTGTGGTTGTTCTTCCAGAAAAAGTTCGTTATGGGCCCGATTCTTTAGCCTCCCACCTGGTAGGTTATACAGGTAAAATGGGTCCGGAGGATATCGGGAGAGATACAGGTAGGCCTTATTTATATACCGATCCTGTTGGTAGGGCAGGCATAGAAGAAATGTTTGAGAGGGAGCTTCGGGGGGAAATCCCTGAAAGGATATCTATTGTTGTAGATGCTTTTCATGAACCCCTGGAAGGCCTGGGGTACAGGCATGTGTCTTCTGGGAACAGGGTAAGGCCTTTAAACGTAAAATTAACCCTGGATTCCCGGGTGCAAAAATGGGTGGAGAAAATAATGGAAGAATATATTGTTAAGGGGGCAGTGGTGGTTATGGAGCCCCAAACAGGGGATATACTGGCTGTGGCCAGTCGTCCCGGTCTGGACCAGGAGAACCTGGCGTCTAAGGATAATGATTTCCTTAACCGGGCCCTTCAAAATTACCATCCCGGTTCAATTTTTAAAGTGGTGGTAGCTGCAGCTGCCCTGGAGGAGGGCAAAATCATTCCTGGAGACCTTTTTCATTGTACCGGAAAAATATTAATAGGAGAAGACACAAAACAATGCTTTAAGGGGATATCCCATGGAGAAATATCTTTTAAAGAAGCCATGGCCTATTCCTGCAATACTACCTTTATTGAAACGGGATTATCCCTGGGCAGGGAAAAAATAATAGAATATGCTCGGAAAATGGGGTTGGGTGAAAAAACAGGCCTTTATCCTCCCCATCTGGAGGAAAGAGAAATTGTTACGGGCCACATACCTGCTCCTGGAGAAATGCCCTACCTGGGTCACCTGGCCAACTCAATCCTGGGCCAGGACAGGGTTCTGGTAACTCCCCTGCAGGTGGCCCAGCTCTTCGGCATCATAGCTAACGAAGGCCTACTGGTTAACCCCCGCCTGGTAAAAGAACTTACCAACAACCAGGGTCAAACGGTAATTCGTTATCCCTCCCACCGGGGAGAAAGGGTTCTTTTGCCTTCTACAGCCAGGTACCTGAAGAATATGCTGACGAGAGTTACCCTTTCGGGGACCGGCCAGGAAGCATCTAATGAATATTTGGTAACGGCAGGTAAGACGGGGACGGCTCAATTAGGTGTTATCGGGGAAGAAGGGGAGAAAAATATTTACTGGTTTGGAGGTTTTAGCCCTGGGAATAAGCCATCAGCAGTAGCAGTAGTTTTAATCGAAGAGGGGAAGGGTGAATCGGCAGCTTTTGTTTATAGGGAAATAATGAAGGGGGTTTTGGAAGTTTTATAAGGTAGATAAGCACTTTTTGTCACCTTTATTCATATATATAAAGGTGACATTTTTTTTGGAGGTGGATTTATGCTGTCCCTTGTTGCTGCTTTAATGCTGGCAATCCGAGAGATAACCCTTTTAGTCTCTTATATCACCAACAATTCCTTTCCCCAGCCCCTGTCCAGGGAAGAAGAAAGGGAATATCTGGACCGTTTAGAGCAAGGAGATGAAAAGGCTCGGCAAAAACTGGTGGAGCATAACCTGAGACTGGTGGCCCATATAATTAAAAAATTCGACTGTAAAGAAGACAATGAAGATTTAATATCTATTGGAACCATCGGATTGATAAAAGCCATAAACACTTATAATCAGGGAAAAGGCACCCGGCTGGCTACCTATGCTGCCCGGTGTATCGAAAACGAAATTCTTATGCACCTTAGAAGTACCAAGAAAAACCAGGGGGAAGTTTCATTACAGGAACCCATAGGAGTGGATAAGGATGGAAATGAGGTAAATTTACTCGATGTTTTGGGGACGGATCCTGATGGAGTGGTGGATAAAGTGGAGATGGAAATTGCCCGACAAAAATTATACAGGATTATTGAAAAATTAAAATTCCGGGACAAAAAAGTCTTAAAAATGAGGTTTGGTATTCCTTCCGGAGAAGTAAAGACCCAAAAAGAAATAGCCCAGCAGCTGGGAATATCCCGTTCTTATGTTTCCCGGATTGAAAAAAAGGTAATCCGCAAGATAACCGAGGAATTTCAGGATCCCGATAATTTTCCCGGTCAGCAATTATAAACAATGAAAAAATTATGTGGAAAAAAAGGATAAAGCAGGAATTATTAAAACATTGTCGAAATTACAAATTGTAAGTTGCAAGCTATTAATTGTTCTTAATTATGGTCGATAAATATAATAAATAGATACATATAATATAAGGGAGGTTAGAAAAAAATCTATGATGAGAAAAAGAATTTTAGGCCATAAATTTTTATTATATTTGATAATGATGTCTTTAACCCTGATATTTGTTGCTGGTACAGCTTATGCCGGCAGTTCCTATGTAGAAAGGATAGCTGGCCCGGAAAGATATGAAACATCCGCCCAGGTTGCCCTTTCAGCCCATGATAATGTGGACACAGTAATTATCGCCAGGGGTGATGATGGGGGAGAGTTTGCTGACGGCCTGGCTGCCAGTGTGCTGGCCGGTGCTATGGAGGCACCTATTCTTTTAACCCGGCAGAACTCTCTGCCCGGGGTTATTGGGTCAGCCCTTGATGATCTGGAAGCAGAAAAAGCATTTATCTTGGGTGGAACAGCGGCTGTTTCCCAGGAGGTACAAGACTCCCTAGTGGAAAAAGGCCTGGAGGTAGCAAGAATTGCCGGAGAGAACCGGTCAGAAACGGCAGTCTTGATAGCCGAAAGGGCCCGGGAAGAGGGGGAGCTGGCAGACTTTGCTTTTGTAGTAGATGGACATGCTCCTGCCGATTCCCTGGCGGCAGGGCCGGCAGCCTTCGCCAGCAATGTGCCCATTCTCCAGGTAAGTACATACAGAGTGCCCTCCGTTACCTGGAAAGCCCTCGAAGAGATGGAAATTGATAAAATTTATATTGTGGGCGGTTCTGCCGTGGTGAGCAGTTCGGTAGAAGAAGAGCTTTCTGATATAGTGGCTGTAGAACGACTGGCGGGGAAGGACCGTTTTGCTACCAGCGTAGAGGTGGCCAGAACTCTTTTCTCTGGTGCTACTGACTATTCCATTGTAGGAGGGTTTAACTATGCTGATGCTATTGGGGCGGCCGTCTTTGGAAATCCCGTCCTTTATGTAAACTCCCTTCCCTCAGTTATAGGTGAATACCTGGATCAGGTGCTAACTTCCTCCTCCCGGATAACTATTTTTGGTGGTGAGATGGCGGCCAGTCCGGCTGCTGCTGATGTTATTAAAGAAAAGATTTCTGGTATGAAGGAGGAGGGGGAGTCCCAGGTTATAACTCCTGATGTTTCTATGGAGGAGGTTTTGGCAGAAGTAACAGGCTCTCTGGTTAATGTAAGGACAGGCCCTGGAGTTGATTATTCCTCCGTTGACCAGTTAACCGATGGGACCCAAATATCTCTGACGGGGAAGACAGGAGATTGGTACCAGTTTCTTCTCCCGGGAGAAAATGATGAAAAGGCCTGGATTGCTGGATGGCTTGTTGAGGAAATAAATCCAGACGAGGATGAGGAGGAAGAAGAAAAAATAGACGAAGAAGAAAAAGCAGTAGAAGATGAAGAAAAACTAAAGGAAGAAGAAGGCCAGGAAGAAGAGGATAACAGGGAAGAAGAGGAAATAGAAGAAGAGGAGGAGGAAGAACTGGAAGAGGACCCGAAACATGTGCCAGATTTTTCCGTTCCCGATCACTCCGGCGATTCTTTACTCAGTTCTGTAAACCGGTCGGCTATGGTTATGAAACCGGGAGTTAATGTGCGCTTGGGACCCGGAACAGAATTTTCCATAATAGGACGGGTAAATTACGGTGACTGGTTAAAAGTTATTGATGATAAGGAGGGCTGGTACCAGGTACGCCTGGAGGAAGGTAAAGAAGGCTGGATTGCCGGATGGCTGGCAGTGACCCGTTATGATTCCCCTGAACTGGGAAACAGCCCTGTCCTTAATGATAGTCCGGGCTTCTTGCTGACAAGCTGGGAGGGAAAAGAGTTTTTTGAAAACCCCGGAGAGAAGGATAAACCCCTTATAACTGATATGCA